>JBBQMI010000080.1:0-6963 GCA_038328825.1 Acidimicrobiia bacterium
CCGACATCATTCGGTCGAAGGAGGCGGCGAACCGGCCGAAGGACCACGCCACGCTGCCCGTGCTCAAGGCCCTGCAGGACGAGATCGCCGCACTGGAACCCGACGCACCGGACTGAGCGTCGGGATGCGACCTGCACACGACGCCCGCCGCTAGTGTCCGCGCATGGCGACCGTCACTCCCCAGACCCTCGACTGGATCACCCGCGCACCGGTGCACGCACGGGGCACCTCGACGTCGACCGCCTCGCCCGACGCGGTGTTCGCGGTGCTCGCCGACCACGACCGCTGGGTCGAGTGGTTCCCCCGCCTGAAGCGGGTCGACGTGCTCGGACCGGCGGAGGGAGTCGGCGCCCGCCGCCGGGTGAAGATCCCGATGATGACCGTCGAAGAGGAGTTCATCGCCTGGGATCCGGGCGTGCGGTGGTCGTTCACCGCGACGGCCGTCTCGCCCGGATGGACGCGTTCGCTCGTCGAGGACTGCCGCCTCACCGGCCGGTCCGACGGCGGCACCGACATCGAGTACACGATGTACCTCGATCCGACCGGACCGATCGGCTGGCTCGTGCAACGCTCGGTCGGCCAGATCCGCACCGCGATCCAACAGGCGATGGACAACCTCGCCACTCGCGCCGCCCTCAGCTGATCGCGAAGACCAGCCTCAGCTGATCGCGAAGACCAGCTGTTCGCGGTGCGCGATCCGCAGGGCCCAGAAGATCGTGACCACCACCGCCGCGACGGTGATACTCATGCACGCGACCGTCTTGACCGCGACGAACGTCGCCACCGGCATGCTCACGAGCATCCCGAACGTGGCCGCCGCCGTGAGCAGGTGCACTCCCGCCCACAGCACGGTGAGTCCCGCGAAGAGCTGCGCGACCGCGGGACGATCCGCGACCTCGGCCGAGATCGGGCAGAAGTCGTGCGCGAGGCGGGCGATGATCGGCCGACCGAGCAGCACCGAACCGACGAACACGCCCGCGAGCGCGACGGTGGTTGCGATCGGTTGCACGAAGTAGGCGAACGTGCTGCCGCTCACGAGCCCGACGAGCGTGCGCACGGTGAGCCCGAGGGTCGCGAGCACGAGGATCCCGGGGATGCGCTCGCCCCGCAGCATCCGACGCAGGATCGCGCCGTAGGCCCAGGCGAGAACTGCGCCCATCGCGACACCGGGCCCGATCGCCATCACGAGCACGAAGAAGAGCACCGCCGGGACGATCGTCGCCTCGAACAGGTTCGGAAGCCCCCGACGGGCCACGGCCAGGAGCACCGGACGCTTCGCCAACAGCGAATTGCCGGTCCGCTCGGAGTCGGCGTGCGTCGCGGAGGCAACCAGCATCCACGGTGCCGGCTTCTCGGCGATCGCCTCGTCCATGGGGTGCAACCGATCCTTCTCTCGGTCGGCGAACCCCTTGTCCGGCGAGCAAGAACGGTCCCAGGGTAGACGCCCCTCGGCCCCGATCTCCCCGCGGGGCTGAACGCGGCCTCAGCCCCCCATGGGCACAGGCGTCGCCTCGATCCCGCTGATCCACGGCCGGCCGGCCGCCCTGAGGGCGTCCCACTTGGCCAGATCGGCGTCGGAAGCCTGCCCGAGCTCCTCCCGCGTCGGCCCGATCCGGTCGGCGAGCGGACGCAACGCGGCCACGTCGAAGCCGTACAGGTCCGCGGCGTTGAGTCCGAGCATCCGCTCGGTCTCGTCGACGGGAATGTCGTGGAACGCGTCGCGCAGCCATGCACGGGTGTGCGGCCACGTGCCCTCGGGGTGGGGGAAGTCGTTGCCCCACATGAGGTTGCCGACACCGATCTCGTACCGACGGGCCAGCTCGCGACGACGGGTGTTCGACGCGCCGATCGAGCAGTTGCGGTCGAAGTACTCACTCGGGCGCATCGAGAGCAGCGCGGTGAGCTGCTCTCCGAGCTTCTTGGCGCCGTGCTCCCGGTCGTACGCGGTGTCCATCATCCAGAGCAGGTCGGCGGCCCAGAACGCGCCACACTCCGTGGCGACGAAGCGCAGATCGGGATGCCGCTCGAACACGCCCGCCCACAGGAGGAAGTGCAGCGGACGCGTCGACCACCACCGCACCTCCGTCACGTACATCCCGACGTGCGCGCCGTACGACGCCTTGTCGGCGTTGCCCGAGTGCACGTGCACCGGCATCTCCAGCTCGGCACACACGGCCCACACCGGTTCGTAGACCGGGTCGTGGTACGGCGGGTACGGCGCCCACATCGACGGGATGAGGATGCCGCCCCGCAACCCCGACTCGCACGCCCGTCGGATCTCGGTGACGGCAGCGGCAACGTCGAAGATCGGCACCAGCGCGATGCCGGCGCGGCGCTCGGGCGACAGTCGGCAGAGCTCCGCGAGCCATCGGTTGTGAGCGCGCGCACCGGCGAGCAGCAGCGTCGGGTCAGCATCGCCGCCTGCGCTGAGTCCCGCGCCGAACGGAGCCGACGCGCCACCCGAAACCGCGTCGGCGTCGGGGAAGAGCACCTCCCCCACCACGCCATCGGCCTCGAGCTCCTCGTCTCGTCGGGCGGCGTCCCAACCGCCGCGCAGGCCCTCTTCGTTCTCGCGCTCCCACTCCTCGGCAAACTCCTCGTTGAGGATGCCGCGTTGGGCGAGCTCCATGAGCCGGGCGCGCGTCGCGAGGCTCTCGTCGAACGGCTCGCAGAACTCGGGGTCGAGCCACTCGCGGTACTGCTCGTTCGGCAGTCCCGCGTGACAGTCCGAGGAGATCACGAGATAGCGGTCACTTCCGGGTCGGTCCACGTCGGCCTCCGAGCTCACAGATGCGTTCCGGGGTGGGTGTCGCTCAACGGTCGTCGGCCAGCGACGAGCGGTGGTCGCAGCACCATGCGTCTCACCCCGGGCCTCTCAGCCGACCATCGCCGCGAGCGCGAACGCCGGACAGCGCAACGCCCCGTCGGGAATGTCGGCGGCGGCGAGCGGTTCCGCCACTGCGTCGACGCTCGGACCGATCCGCGCCGCGACGGGCGCGAGCGCGTCGAGGTCGAAGCCGTACACGCGCGCGGCGTTGCCGCCAACCATCGCCGCGACCTCGTCGGTCGGTACCCCGGCGAACGCGAGGCGCAGGTGCTCGCGGCTGTAGGGCCAGCACCCCTCGCGGTGCGGGAAGTCGCTCCCCCACATGATGCGGTCAACGCCGATCTGGTCGCGCATCAGCACCTCCTCGCGACGGATGAAGCTCGACCCCACCTGGCACTGACGCTTCCAGTAGCCACTCGGCTCGAGCGACAACCGGGCCATGAGCTCCGAACCGAAGATGCTCTCCTGCGAGCCGCCTGCGCCGTGGAGGCCCGACATCCGGCCCTTGTAGTAGTCGAGCGTCATCAGCAGCTCGGGCACCCACGACGTGCCCTGCTCCGTGAACACGAACTGCAGGTCGGCGTGGCGTTCCATCACGCCGGAGAACACGAGCTGCCAGAGCGTGCGGTGCGCGAACCACACGGCCTCGATGAGGAACATCGCCTTGGCCTCGGGGTAGTCGCCGTAGTCGGGCGATCCGCTGCCGGTGTGGTGGTTCATCGGCAGGCCGAGCTCCTCGCACGCGGCCCACATCGGTTCGTAGTCGGGTGCGTAGAGCGGCGCGAGCCCCGAACCCTCGGGTGTGCCGGGCAACAGGACGCCGCCCCGGAGCCCCGCGTCGGCCGCCCAGCGGATCTCGGCGACCGCGGAGCCGACATCGTGCAGCAGCACCTGCGCGATGCCCGCGCGCCGACCGGGCGCCGCCGCGCAGAAGTCGGCGAGCCACCGGTTGTGCGCGCGCAGACCTTCCCATCGCAGCGCGAGATCGCCGGCCGTCGCGCCGGGAGGTTGGTGCACCAACGACGCCTGGGGGAAGAACGGCGGGATCGTGTTCGGGAAGATCACTTCGCCGACGATGCCGTCGGCATCGAGCTCGGCGAGGCGTCGGTCGCTGTCCCAGTTGCGGGGCGCGTCGAGGCCCTCGAGGTCGTCGTAGGGGTTCTGGAAGCTCGTGCGCCAGCGGTCGAACTCGTCGTGCAACCGGCTCGGCAGGTACGGCCGGTAGTCGTCGATCGCGCCGCCGCCGTGGCAGTCGGCCGAGATCACCGTGTACCGCTCCACCGTTCCCCCTGCTGACGTCGTCGTCACAGCAACGTAACATCGCCCGCCCACGTCACCCAACGAGCGCGTCGCCGAGAATCCGTGCCCGGAACGGCGGGAGCGACTGTCGCCAGCCGGTGATGTCGAGGATCACCCCGTGGCCCGTCACGTTGTGCTGGACCGACAGGTAGAAGTGGGTGCCTGACGCATCGAAGATCCCAACGGTCCACTCGGCCCCCTCGCGGCCCGCCGCCGCGTCCGGGAGGTCGTTGATCGTCGCGATCCGCACGCAACCGTCGGAGAGGAGATCCGCGTCGGCCCGGTCGGGGAGGCAGTCCCACAGGTCGTTGACGCGTCCCGTGACCTCGGGTGCGCCGTCTTCGTGCACGATCCAGTTGCTGCGGCGGGCTGGAAGGCGATGTTGTCGGGCATCGCGAACTGCGGGTTGCCGACGACGAGGTACCGGGCCTCCGGCGTCGCGGTCCCGGCGAGGGATCCGGCGACGTCGCCGTCGGAGGTGCAGAGCACCTCACCCCAGTTGCCGAAGTCCTCGATGCCGGTGTTCGGCCCGCAGACCTTGACCTGACCGGCGTTGAGCGCCGACGGGTCGACCTCGAGGTCTTGGCTCAAGCGCGGTGCCCGATCATCCGAAATCCGACTACGTGGACCCCTATGTCGTGCTGGGAGTGGACTCCGACGCGAGCCCCGACGAGATCGACGCTGCCTACGTGCGCCGCGGCCGTCTCCACGACCCTGCGGCCCAGACGACTCCATCCGATCGCAGCGCAGCCGAGCGCTACCACGCCGAGCTCGCCGACGCGTACCGCACGCTGCTCGGCACCGCGCCTCCAGAACCCGTCCGCGACGCAGCGGGTGGCTCCGACTCGGACGCAGGCGCAAGCACGACCCGGCCGGCAACGCCCGGCAGCAAGATCACGGTCCTCCGGCCGACGAAGCAGGCGGGACCCACACCGGGCCGCGACATACTCGTGGTGCTGGGCACGCTCGTCGCCATGTACGTGGTGGTCCAGGTTCCCGTCGCCGCGGGGTTCGGCTTCGCCGGACTCGTCGTCGGGTTCCTTGCGGCGCTCGCGCTCGTCACCGTCGTCCTCGTCCACGAGCGCGGCCGCCGGACCTGACGCGCGCGGCCGCCGCGGCGGCGCGAGCATGCCGTGGTGAACCACCGCGACCTCGTCGACGAGCTCGAGCTCGAACCGCACCCCGAGGGCGGCCACTTCCGCCGCACGTTCCTCGATCCCGACGGCCGTGCGAGCTCGATCCTCTACCTGCTCGCTGCGCGCGAGCGTTCGCACTGGCATCGCATCGACGCGGTCGAGATCTGGAACCACTGCGGCGGCGGGCCGCTCGAACTGTCGATCTCGGTCGACGGGGAGCAGACCGAGCGCCTGACCCTCGGCCCACCACCCGGGGGCTCGCCCCAGGTGATCGTGCCTGCCGGCGCGTGGCAGTCGGCGACGCCCGTCGACGGGTTCAGCCTCGTCTCGTGCGTGGTCGTCCCGGCCTTCCGCTGGGAGCGGTTCGAGCTCGCCGCCGAGGGGTGGGAACCGGCTCCGGCAGCCGGTAGGCTCTGACACGAGCGTCAGGTTTTTACTCAGCACCACGGGGGGCGACCGATGACCGATGTCGACATGGCCCGATTGGCAGGACACCGAGGTCGCCTCATCGACGTCCCCGACGTCGACATCGTCACCGCCGAGGTGATCCGCGGCGCGATGGAGACCATCTGCTTCGAGATGGCCGTCTACGTGAGCCGGACCGCCACCACCCCGATCCTGAACCAGAGCAACGAGCGCAACGCGACGATCCTCGACGCCAAAGGTCGTCTCGCTGCGCTGTCGGTCGGGATCCCCCAGTTCATGCTCACGAGCACGCTGCCCGTCCGCTTCGCGCTCGACTTCTTCGGCGAGGACGAGTTCCGCGAGGGCGACGTGTTCGTGGCCAACGACCCGTACCACGGCGGTGGCCACCTCCCCGACTACAACGTCTTCGCGCCGGTGTTCGCCGCGGGCGAAGACGGCGTGCGTCGCATGGTGCTCATCGCGAGCATCCAGTGCCACCACGGCGACACCGGTGGTGGCGTGCCCGGCGGCTACAACGTGACCGCGGGCGACATCTGGGGCGAGGGTGTGCGCTGGCCGGCGGTGAAGGTGATCGACCGCGGCGTCGAGCGACGCGACGTGCTCTACGCGCTGCAGACCAACAACCGCATCCCGAGCTACATCGGCGACCTGCGCGCGCAGATCGGCGCGGCGCAGCTCGCCTGCGAACGGCTCGAACGTCTCATCGACCGCTACGGCGCTTCGGTGGTCGAGGGATCGGTCGACCACATGGTCGACTACGCGGCCCGGCGCTTCCGCGAAGAGGTCGCGGGGTGGCCCGACGGCGTGTACGAGGCCGACGCCTACGTCGACCACGACCCGCTCGGCAACCCCGACATCCACCTCCACGTGAAGATCACCGTCGCGGGCGAGAAGCTCACGATCGACTACACGGGTTCCGACACCCGCCAGGAGATCCAGGCCTGGTCCACGTTCGGCAACACGCGTGGGTACACGGTCGGTCAGATCGCCTCGATGATGGACCCCGAGATCCCGAAGAACGAGGGCTTCTTCGACCAGATCGAGCTCATCGTGCCGAAGGGCTGCGTGTTGAACCCTCATCCCGACCGACGGGTGAGCGCGGGTACGCACCACCCGGGCGCCGACGTCGGCGAGGTGATCGCGGTCGCGATGCAGCACGTGCTCCCCGACAAGGCGGTACCGCAGACCTACAAGACCGGCATCCCCACGATCATCGTCGGTCAGGATCCACGCACCGGTGCGACCTTCACCGACCACTCGGCCGAGGTCTACGCA
>JBBQMI010000081.1:0-6952 GCA_038328825.1 Acidimicrobiia bacterium
AACGGGGGCGGGTTCCTGCTCGTCCCCGTGTTCGTGCTCGTCCTCGGGCTCAGCGCCGTCGAAGCGGCCGGCACGTCGATGGTTGTCGTCGGGATCCTCACCATCCCGACCCTCGCCACCCACTGGGCGCTCGGCCACATCGACTGGACTGTGGCCGCCGGCTTCGCCGCCGGACTCATCCCCGGCGCCGCTGTCGGCGCCCGCCTGGCGCAACGCATCTCGGCCGAACGACTCCGAACATCGTTCGGGATCATGCTGATCGTGTTCTCGATCTTCTTCCTCGTCCGCCAGCTCGGATGAAGCTGGAACGAACCCTCACCCACTTGTTCGACGGAAACGGAGATGACGATGAGCAATGCGGCGTCGTGGGATGAGCGATACCGGATGCCCGGGTTCGTGTGGTCGACCCAACCGAACCGGTTCCTCCCACCCGCCGTCGTTGGGATGACCCCGGGCCGAGCCCTCGACCTCGCCTGCGGAGAAGGACGCAACGCCGTATGGCTCGCGACCCGGGGATGGGACGCGACCGGGGTCGACTTCTCGGCCACCGGACTCGAGAAGGCCGCGAGGCTCGCCGAGACGAACCACGTCACGATCGAATGGGTCTGCGCGGATGTCACGACCTGGCAGCCGAGCGAGCTCTTCGACCTGGTCATCCTCTTCTACCTCCAGCTCCCGGAGCCGCAACGACGCGCCACGTTGGGATCGGCCGCGAGGGCACTCGCTCCCGGAGGGACGCTCCTCGTCGTGGCCCACGACCTCACCAACCTGACCGATGGGATCGGCGGACCCCAGGATCCCGCGGTGCTCTCCACGCCCGACGACGTACGCGGCGATCTCGATGTATCCGGGATCGCCGACCTGATCGTTGAGCAGGCGGAGCGGATCGAACGACCGGTCAAGACCGATACCGGTACGGTCATGGCGATCGACTGCCTCGTACGCGCCCACCGCCTGACCGGCTGACGCCACGTGAAGATCGCGCGCCCGATTCGCCTCCCCGCGAGCTTCACAGTGATGCGCTGCTCGAGCATGGTTCCGGGTGACGGAACGTCTCTGCGCCCTCAGGTGGGCAATTGCCACACCGTCAAGGGACGGCGCTCAGCGCTGACCTCGGCGATCCAGTCGTTCGAGGAGTGGTGCTTGCCACTGCTCGGCGAGCGCGGGATGCCCGGCCACTCGGCGGACGAGGTCCGGATCGCTCAGGTGAACGTCGAGCATGGCGAGATGCGCGTCGCGCACACTGAGTCGGGCCGAATCCTTCGTCGCGACCTCGATGGGACCAGCGGCGGGGACTTCGCCGACGTTCAGCACGCGGAGGTACCAGCCCGTGCGACCGGTGGACCGCATCCGGGCCTGCACGTCTGCCCGCTGCCGGTAGAGCGCGAGCTTGAAGCACGGCCAGCGTGGCTGCGTCACCTGGAGCAGCGCCGTACCCCAGGACCACCCGTCGCCGATGTGCACGTCGTCCTCGAGTGCGCCGACGGTGCTGAGGTTCTCGCCGAACGGCGCGGGGCCGAGGTCGCCGTCCAACTCCTCACGCCACTCGGCGAGATGCTCCGACGGGTACGCGTACACCGCCTTGTCGACGCCGCCGTGCACGCTGAGGTCGGCCTGCCCGTCGCCCGACAGGTTGAGCTCCGACAACCAGAGCGTCGTCGTCGAGGCGACGGAAAGCTTGCGGATGCTGCTCCACACGTTCTCGTCGGCGGCCACCGCGAGCACGGTGGGCGTCCCCACGTTGACGGCCGTGAGCTCGATCATGGATCTCCCCTTCACCACGCCGCTCATCATCGCTCAACCCGGGGTGTGCAGGGCCCGGTACGCGTCGGCGACATTCCGCGCGCCGCGGACGGGGACGGGCCGACCCTCCCTGCCCGAACCCTGCAGGAAGGGCGAGGGAAGGCCGACCCGCTCGGACTCACATCGCGAGGGTCTCGTAGACCTCGACGGTGCCGCCGCCGTCGAGGACCGGACAGCCTTCGGCCAGCTTCGCCGCGAGCTCGAGGCTGTCGGCCTCGACCACGGAGTAGCCCGACAGGCCGGCCGCGACGGGGCCCGTCGACCGGTTGGCACGAACGGCGGTCGACGCGCCGAACGGGTTGCCGCCGTCGATCACCGCGGACCCGAGCGTCCCGAACCACCCCATCCACGCCTGCATCACCGCGTCCTGGGCTTCCTTCGTCTCCGCCATCGCACCGCCGGTGTAGGCGAGCACGTACTTCCCCATGCGTCATCTCCCTCGATCGGGCCGGCCACAGCGGCCGCCTGGTGGTCACGGAGCGCGTGTCGCGCCCCGTCGTGGAGATGACGAACGGCGACCGACCGGATCGACACCGCACCACGTGACTCTCGCTGTCGGCACGTTCCGATCGTGCACGGCAGATGAAACGCAGAAAAGCGGCCGGCAGACACCGAGGGGAGGCGGTCCGGCTACCGTCTCGGCGATGACCACGACCACCTCCGAGACCACGCCTGACCTGCTCTCACCGTCGTTCTGGGTCGACCTCGACGCGATGCACGCGTTCTTCACCACCGCGCGGGCGGCCGGGCCGCTGTGGCGCGACGACACCAACGGCCTCTGGGCGGTCGTCCGCCACGCCGAGGTGCTCGAGGTCGAGCGGGGGAGCGCGATCTTCCGGTCCCGCCCGGGTTACCGGTCGTTCGAGAACACCGACGAATCCGACATGATCGCCAAGGACGACCCCGAGCACATGGTGCAACGACGGATCGTGAGCGCGAAGTTCGCGCCCAGGTCGGTGCAGGCGATGACGCCGATGCTGGAGCGGCTCGTCGACGAGTTGGTCGAGGGTGCGATCGCGACGGTGCAGCGCGACGGCGAGGTCGAGGTGGTCGACGCGCTCGCGGCCCAGCTGCCCTCGCGCCTCACCGCGAACTTGCTGGGCTTCCCCGAGGAGCGCTGGCGCGACATCCAGAGCTGGTCGGAGCGTCTCATGCGCATCGACAGCGCGCCGACCGACATGGTCGTCGCCATGGATCTCATCAACGCGATCCAGGAGTTCGCGGGCGTGATCGCCGAGACCGCCACCGCGCGGCGCGGGTGTCCCGCCGACGACCTCATCTCGAGTTGGGTCGGCGCCGAGATGGACGAGATCACGATGCTGCACGAGACCGGGTTGTTCATCTCGGGTGGGGCCGAGACGACCCGCACCGTGATCGCACGGGGACTGCGTGTGCTTGCCGATCATCCCGAGGAGTGGGAGGCGGCGGCCGCCGATCCGTCGCTCATCCCGGGGCTCGTGGAGGAGCTCCTCCGCTGGGTCACGCCGCTCAACAACTTCTTCCGCAGCGCTGCGGTCGACACGGAGCTCGGCGGTCAGGCAATCGCCGCGGGTGATCGGATCTGCATCGTCTACCCGTCGGCGAACCGTGACGAGCGCGTGTTCGACGACCCGTTCCGCTTCGACATCCGCCGCGACCCGAACCCGCAGGTCGCGTTCGGCCACGGCACCCACTTCTGCCTCGGGGTGAACCTCGCCCGCACCGAGCTGCGCCTGCTCTTCGGCGCGCTGACGCAACGGATCACGAACCTGCGCGTCGTCACCGAGCCCGACATCGAGCAGAACATCTTCGCCGGCGCCGTGCGGTCCTTCCGCCTGACGTTCGACCCTCGCTGAGCAGTCCGGCGTCGGAGAACCCTCAGAACTGAGGGGTCTGCGACGCCAAAGTGAGGTTCGGGAGCGGTCAGCTCGCTTCGGGCACGGGCTGGGGCGGCGTGGGACCGACGTACAGGGCCGACGGGCGGATGAGGCGGTTGTCAGCGGCCTGCTCGAGCACGTGCGCGCACCAGCCGATCGCGCGGCTCGACGCGAACGTCGGCGTGAACATCTCGCGGGGCACGCCGCACCTGTCCATCACGATGCCGGCGTAGAACTCGACGTTCGTGTAGAGGCGCCGTCCGGGCTTCAGCTCGTTGAGCACCTCGACGGCCTTCGATTCGATCGCCTTCGCGAGTTCGACCTTCTCGCCGCCGAGGCGTTCCGCGACGCCGCGCAGCATGACCGACCGCGGATCATCGGTCTTGTAGACGCGGTGGCCGAACCCCATCAGCCGGTCGCCCCGCTCGACCGCGTCGCGCAACCAGGGCTCGGCCCTGTCGATGGTACCGATGGAGTCGAGCATGTCCAGCGCCCGGCTCGGCGCACCACCGTGCAGCGGACCGGAGAGCGCACCGATCGCACCGACGATCCCCGATCCCAGGTCGGCGCCCGTCGACGTGATGACGCGCGCCGTGAACGTCGACGCGTTGAAGCCGTGGTCGATCGTCGAGATGAGGTACTGCTCGATCGCCCGCGCGTACTCGGGGCGCGGGACCTCGCCCGTGAGCATGTAGAGGTAGTTCGCCGCGTACGGCAGGTCGGGGTGCGGCGCGACCGGTTCGAGGCCGTTGCGCAGGCGGTACGCGGCCATGAGCAGCGTCGGGATCACCGCGCACGTCCGGAGCGCCTGCTCGCGCAGCTCCTCGGCCGCGACGTCGAGCGAGGGACGGAACGCGAGCGACGTGGCGAACAGCGAGTACGTGGTCCGGAGCATGTCGAGCGGCGGCGCGTCGGCACCGAGGCGCACGATCTCGGGAAGCGCGTCCGTGAGCTCCGCCGGCAGCTCGCGGAGGGGACGCACCTCGTCGATGAAGGCGTCGCGCTGGGCGAGGGTGGGGAGCTCACCGTCGAAGAGGAGGTACCAGACGTCTTCGAGCGTGCGCCGCTCGGCGAGGTCGACCGCCGAGTACTGGCGGTAGTGGTAGAAGCCCTCGAGGCCCCGGACGTCGCCGATGACGGTCTCCGCGACGACGACCCCTTCGAGGCCCTTCGGCACTTCGTGCGCGAGCGACTCCGCCGGCTGGATCTGCGCGATGCGCATGAGGTCGCGCATCGACACGATCCCGACGAGCTGCTTCTCGTCGACCACGGGGATGTGGCGGTAGCCGTGCTCCGACAGGCTCGCGAACGCGTCGGCGACGAGCTCGTCGGGCGCCACGGCATCGGGCTCCGGCGTCATCCAGTCGCCCACCGGATCGTGCGACGGGTCGACGCCCTCTGATGCGATGCGGACGAGATCCCGCTCGGTGAGGATCCCGACCGCGCGGTCGGTGTCGACGACGACGACCGAACCGACTCTGCGTTCCCGCATGCGGGCAGCCACCGTGGCGATGGTCTCGCCCGGTCCGGCTGTGACCACCGGAGTGCTCATGATGTCCGCGACGGTGCGGGGCTTCGGGTCGGGCATGAGCGCTCCTGTTCGTGTCGGTCGTCGTGGGCAGTTTACGACCCGTGTCGGCCGGCGCCGTCGACGAAGCGGGCGACACCGGCGCCGACCTCACGGCTGCTGAGGCTCTCGACGCCGCGGTCGTACTCGTACGCGAGCGCGTCGTCGAGCGACAGGCCCCACTGTTCGTAGCTCGATCGCCGGTCGTTGCGGAGGCAGTCCTGCGGGAGCGCCGCGAGCTCGTGCGCGAGGGCGCGGGCACCGTCGAGCGCACCACCGGGTTCCGTGAGGCGGTTCGCGAGACCGATCCGGAGCGCCTCGTCGCCCGAGACCCCGCGACCGGTGAGGATCAGATCGAGCGCGTGGCTGTGGCCGATGATGCGCGGGAGCCGCACGGTCCCGCCGTCGATCAGCGGCACGCCCCAGCGGCGGCAGAACACGCCGACCACCGCGTCGCGCGCCGCGACGCGCAGATCGCACCACGCCGCGAGCTCGATGCCGCCGGCCACCGCGAAGCCCTCGACCGCCGCGATCACCGGCTTCGACAGCAGCATCCGGGTGGTGCCCATCGGCCCGTCGCCGCCGGGCGCGACCCGGTTCGACCGATCGGTGCCGAACGCCTTGAGGTCGGCGCCGGCGCAGAACGTCCCGCCGGATCCGGTGAGGATCGCCACCGACCGCTCGGTGTCGCCATCGAAGGCGCGGAATGCATCCGCGAGTGCTTCGGCGGTCGGGCGGTCGACCGCGTTGCGGGCGGCGGGTCGGTCGATCGTCACGACGGTGACCGGGCCGTCGTGGGCGACGAGGACGGTGGGCGCGCTCATGTTCGGACTCCCAGGAGGTGAGCGGTCTCGTTGAGGGTCACGAGTGACCGGATGCCGGTGCGGGACACGCGTACCCGACTGACCGACGTGTAGACGGGGTCGAACCAGAGGAGTCGGTCGATGCCGAGCACGTCGGCGAGGTAGATGTTGATCACGCCGCCGTGACATACGACCGCGACGCGCGCACCGGGGTGCGCAGCGGCGATCGCGTCGATGCGGGGGACGATCCGGCCGCGGAACGCGCCGGGTTCCTCGCCGCCGAACTCCTCCCACCGACCCTCGACCATCGCGGTCCACTGCGCGTCGCGGGTCTCGCGGAGCTCTTCCGTCGGGATGTACTGGTCGGAGCGGGCGTCGTACTCCGTGAGCGCGTCGTCGACCTCGGGTCCGTGGCCGATCCGCGTGACGAGGGGAGCCGCGGTCTCACGGGCGCGCAGCAACGGGCTCGTGACGACCCGATCGACGCGGTCGTGTTCGAGCCAGGCCGCGAGGCGCTCCGACTGCTCGCGACCCCGGTCGGTGAGCCGGGGATCGGCGGGACCGTCACTCTCACCTGGGCCGATGCGCACGGGCTCGGCGTGACGGATGAGGAGCAGCTCCATCAGGCGAGCGGGATGTCGAGCAGCGCGGCGAGCTCGCGGAGCGCCTCGTGGGGATCGCCGACCTTGATCGTGGCCATGCCCATGGCGCGTGCGGGCTTGAGGTTGGTGCCGAGATCGTCGAGGAACACCGCGTCGGGTGGCGCGATTTCGAGCGACGCGCAGACCATCTCGTAGATGCGCGGGTCCGGCTTGCGGAGCCCGACGATGGCCGACTCGACGATCACGTCGAACAACCCGTCGAGCGCGAGGGCCGACGCGCCGTTCTCACGCGTCTCGTCGGCCACCCAGTTGTTGGTGAGC
>JBBQMI010000082.1:0-6946 GCA_038328825.1 Acidimicrobiia bacterium
TTCCGCGGGCTCCCCGATCCCCTCACCGCGACCCGTTACCACTCGCTCGTCGTCGACCGCGCCTCCGTCCCCGACGTCCTCGAGATCACCGCCGAGACGGTCGACGGTCTCGTCATGGGACTTCGCCACCGTGAGCTGCCGGTCGAGGGCGTGCAGTTCCACCCCGAGTCGATCCTCACCGAGTCGGGTCACGCCCTCCTCGCCAACTTCCTCGGCACCGTCACGGTCTGAGCTCACCCTCAGGCGTGAGGGAGGGTGGCGGTCGTTCCGGTGACGACGGCGAGGCCGTCGGTCACGAGCGAGTCGAGCGCGGCTCCGTCGAGCTCGGCCACGGCGATGGGCGACTCCGATCGCAGGCGCGCCATCACCTGACCGCGCCGTTGCCGGAACGAACCCTCGAACCGCGCCTGGCGGTGACGGGTCTCGTCGTCGAGCGGGCCGCGCGTCGCGCACCTCCGGCGCAGGGGACACGCCGCGCACGCCGGGACGCGCGGTCGACACAGCAGCGCGCCCACGTCCATGAGCGCGAGGAGTCGGTCGCGTGGCGTGAGGGCGCGACCGAGTCGCACGGATTCGGCTTCGGCGCTGGTCGTCGACAACCGACGGCCGGCGACGCGTTCGACCACCCGGCGGACGTTCACCTCGATCGCGGCGAGGTCGTCGCCGTCGGCAAGCGATCGCACCGCGCCCGCGGTGTAGCGCCCGACGCCCGGCAGCTCGGTGAGATCGTCGGGCCATCCGTGCTCCGAGATCACGATGGACGCCTCCCACAACCGACGCGCCCGGCGCGGGTACCCGAGTCGGTCCCACGCCGCGATCACCGCGCCCGGTCCCGCCGCGGCCATCGCGCCCGGGCTCGGGAACCGGGCCAGGAACGGAGGCCACGCGTCGAGCACCCGCCCGACCTGGGTCTGCTGGAGCATCACCTCCGACACGAGGATCGCCCAGCGGTCCCGGGTGCGCCGCCAGGGGAGGTCGTGGCGGCCCTCACGGTCGTACCAATCACCCAGCGAGCCCCGGGTCACGGTCCCGGGAGGGTCCCGTCGCCGACCTGGATCGTGACGGTCGAACCGGGAGTCACTTCGGTGCCGCCCCCGGGCGACTGCCCGCTGACCATGCCCCTCCCCGAGGGACCCGAGCTCACCGACTGCACCGACACCGAGAGGCCCGCGCCCGAGATCGCCTGCTCCGCGGCCGACTGCGTGTCGCCCACGACGTCGGGCACCGTGACCCGCTGCCTCCCGGTCGACACGACGATCGTCACCGTGCTGCCTTCGGGTGCCTGCGTGCCGGCCGCGGGCTCGGTGCGGATCACGTTGCCCGACGGAACGGTGTCGCTCGCCTCCTCGCTGGTACGCGTCTGGAAGAGGGCCTGGCCGAGGCGGTTCGCAGCCGCGCTCTCCGACCGCCCGGCCACGTCGGGCACGGGCACCCCCGCCTTGCCGCTCGACACGATGACCTGGATGTTCGATCCCTTCGGCCGCAGCTCGCCCGCGGCGGGGTTCGTGCGGATGACCCGTCCGCTCGCGACGTCGGGGCTTGCTTCGTCACTCGTCGTCGTCGTGAACTGCGCGGCCTCGATCTCCGCGACGGCCGCGGCCTGCTCGCTGCCGGTCACGTCGGGGATCCGGGCGTCGGCCGGCCCGCGACTCACGCCGAGCCGGATGTCGTCGCCTTCCTTCGCCACGGTCCCGCCGGCGGGCGTCTGGCTCACGACCGCGCCCGCGGGTTGGGAGTCGCTCACGATCGGGTCGATGCTCACGGTGAAGCCGGCATCCTTCAGCTTCTGGCGGGCCTCGAGGATGTTCGTCGGTGGATCGGTCACCATGTTCGGCACGGTCACGTCGGCGGCGCCACCGCCTTCGGTGGAACCGAGCTGGCGGGTCAGGAGGAACGCCGCTCCGCCCACGAGCGCGAGCAGCAGCACCACGATCGCGGCGATCGCCCACGGGTTGCGCTTCCGGGGTGAGGCCGTCGGCACCGCTGCGACAGCAGTTCGGGAGCCGGCCGCACCCCCCGCGGCCGTCGCGCCGACGCTCGGGACCTCGGTGACCACACCGGTGAGCGGACCGCCCACGATCTCTCGGCCCCGGCGGACTCGGAGCAGGTCGGCGCGCAGGTCGTCGGCAGACTGGTAGCGGCGGTTCGGGTCCTTCTCGAGCGCGGTCATGATGATCTGCTCGAGGCCGGCAGGTACGTCGGGTCGGCGCTCCCGCAGCGACGGCACCGGTTCGCGCACGTGCTGGTACGCGACCGACACCGGGTTCTCGCCCGAGAACGGCGGGGTGCCGCATACCATCTCGTAGAGCACGACGCCGAGGGAATACACGTCGGAGCGCCCGTCCACGACGAGCCCCTGGGCCTGCTCGGGCGAGAAGTACGTGGCGGTGCCCATCACCGAACCGGTCTGGGTGAGCGCCTCGCTCGCGTCGGCCCGGGCGACACCGAAGTCGGTGACCTTCACCTGGCCGCTCGACTCGATGAGCACGTTGCCGGGTTTCACGTCGCGGTGGACGACGCCCGCCTTGTGCGCGAACGAGAGGCCGTTCGCGACCTCGGCGCCGATCCCCGCGGCGCGTGACGCCTCGATCGTGGTCTGGGCCCGCAGCACGTCGCGCAACGAGTGACCGTCGATGTACTCCATCACGATGAAGTACGTGCCCTCTTCCTGGCCCCAGTCGTACACGGCGACGATGTTCGGGTGGCTCAGGTTCGCGGCCGCCTGCGCTTCCCGGCGGAACCGTTCCACGAACGACGGGTCGCGCGAGAGCGCACTCGTGAGCACCTTGAGCGCGACGGGCCGGTCGAGGTGACGGTCACGAGCGAGGTACACCTCCGACATGCCGCCGCGCGCGATCCCACGCACCACTTCGTATCGGTTGGAGTAGACCTGCTGCCCGACGGCCATCCTTGCGAAACCCTACCGATCCTTCACGGTTGCGACTGTCCGAGCAACAGTTGCAGCATCGTCTTCGCCAGTGGGGCGGCGACCCGTCCACCGGTGACCTCGTCGCCCGCACCCGGCGTCCCGCCGTTCTCCACGATCACCGCGATCGCGACCCTCGGCGCCTCCGCCGGGGCGTAGCCGATGAACCACGCGTGAGGCGCCCGCCGGTTCCCCTGGGCATCGTCGTTCTGCGCGGTACCGGTCTTGCCCGCCACGGCCACGCCGTCGACCGCGGCAGCTGTACCCGTGCCGCGCTCGACCACCTGGCGCATCATGTCGCCGACGGTGGCGGCCACGTCGGGCGGCATCGCAGTGGTCCACTTCTCGGTGTCGGCGGTGCGGATCACCTTGGCGTCGCGGTCGGTGACCGAGCCGAGCACGTGGGGCGACGCGATCACGCCCCCGTTGGCGACCGCCGCCGCGACGAGCGCCATCTGCAGCGGCGTGACCGAGACCGGGCCCTGGCCGATGCCGGCCAGCGCGAACTGCGGGGCCGCGGCGGCGAACGACCCCGCCTGGGGCCCCTGACTCGCCACTGCGCGCGGGCTCTCGTCGAGCGGCGGACTCGAACCGATCCCGAACTGTGTGGTGCCCGGCGGGAACTTCTCCCCGAGGTCGAGGCCCAGCCGGGCGAACGTCGTGTTGCACGAGGCCACGAAGCTCTCCACCAGCGTCCCGCCGCAGGTGCTGCGGCCGAAGTTCGAGATCGTGGTGTTCGTGAGGGGGAGCGGGAGCTCCTCGAGCGTCGGGTACTCAGTGGCGGGCGTCGTGGTTCCGGTCTCGAGACCCACGCCCGTGGTCACGACCTTGAACGTGGATCCGGGCGGGTACGTCTCGCGCCACGCGCGGGCGAGCGCGGGATTCGTCGGGTCGGCGTTCAACGCCGCGAACGCGGCGTCGACCTCGGCGGCATTGTGCGACGCGAGCGGCGTCGGGTCGAACGAGGGGTTCGAGTACATCGCGAGGATCGCACCGGTGCGCGGGTCGAGGGCGACGATGCTCCCGCGCTTGTCGCCGAGCGCGTCGCGGGCGGCCTGTTGCGCGGCCGCGCTGATCGTGAGCACGACGTTGCCGATCGTCTGTTTGGCGGAGAACAGGTCGGAGATGTTGCGCAGACTGCCCACCTGGAGCCGCGCGTCGCGGCCGATGAGCACGTCGTTGTACACGTTCTCCACTCCCGTGTTGCCGAGCGTGAACGACTGGTAGCCGCTCACGTGCCCGAAGAGCGAGCCGAGTGGGTACTGCCGTTGGTACTCGAACTCGTCGTCGACCTTCACCGACTGCGCCACGATCTGGCCGTCGGCGGTGACGATCTGACCGCGCGGGCGCGAGAAGTCGCGGATCTGCGCGCGCACGTTGCGGGGGTCGCGCTCGAGTCGGTCGGCCGCCACCACCTGGAGGTACGTGAGCTGCGCGACGAGCGCAAGGATCAACACGGTGACCGCGAGGCCGACACGACGGATGGCGTGGTTCACCGGGCGCCCGTCCGGGTCGTCGGTTGCGCGGTGCGCACGGTGGGCCGTGGTTGCTCCGCAATCGCGGCGGTCTCGTCGGAGATGCGCAGGAGCAGTGCGATCAGCACGAAGTTCGCGACGAGCGACGAGCCGCCGTACGAGATGAACGGCAGCGTCACGCCGGTCAGCGGGATCACCCGGGTCACACCGCCCACGATCACGAACGTCTGCACCCCGATGATCATCGTGAGCCCGCCCGCGAACAGCTTCGAGAACGGTCGGTCGGCTTGGAGCGCGATGCGGAAGCCGCTGCCGATGAGGAGCAGGAACGCGGTGAGGATCGCGACGGTCCCGAGCAGACCGAGCTCCTCGCCGATCGCGGCGAACACGAAGTCGGTCGAGGCCGCGGGGATCTTCTGTGGGCTCCCGAGGCCGAGCCCGGTGCCGGCGAACCCGCCGGTGCCGAACGCGAACAACGACTGCACGAGCTGGTAGCCCTTGCCCTGCGAGACCGACCACGGATCGATCCACGTGGTGACGCGGGTCTGCACGTGCGCGAAGAACTGGTACGAGATGGTGGCGCCGCCGATGAACATGACGAACGCCACGAGCAGGTAGCTCGCCCGTTCGGTGGCCATGTAGAGCATCGCGGCGAAGAGGGCGAAGAACAGCAGCGAGGACCCGAGGTCCTTCTGCATGACCATCACGATGATCGACAGGCCCCACGCCAGGAGCAACGGACCGAGGTGCTTCGGGTCGGGGAGCACGAACCGGCCGACGCGTCGACTCCCCGCGGCGAGGAGCTCGCGCTTGTCCACGAGGTACGCGGCGAAGAACACCACGAGCAGCAACTTCGCGGCCTCACCGGGTTGGAAGTTGAGCGGTCCGAGCCGGACCCACAGGCGCGCGCCCCGGATCTCGGTGCCGATGCCCGGTGCGAGCGGGAGCAGCAGCGCGGCCACGCCGAGCAGGAGGAACGAGTAGCGGTAGCGCTCGAGGGTCCGCACGCGTCGCACCACGACGAGCGTGAGCACGAACGCGCCGATCCCGACCGCGGTCCAGATCGCCTGGATGGGCGCGAGCGCGCTCGTTCCCGCTAGCCGGTCGCGGTCGAGGCGGGTGATCACGAAGAACCCGAACCCGTTCAACAACACCGCGATCGGGAGCAACGTCGCGTCGGCGCGCGGTGCGAACCGACGCACCGCGAGATGCGCGACCGCGAACAGGCCGACCACGACCGCGCAGAGCAGCCCGAGGTCGGGGGGCAGGTCGGTCGTCTTCGAGAGCGCGACCAGCACGTAGCCCGAGATCGTGATCCCCGCCGCGAGGAGGCCGAGGCCGAGCTCGGAGCTGCGGCGCGACTTGGCGAGCGCGGAACGGGGGCTCACGGTGCCGGTGCGCCTGCGAGTGTCGTCGACGAGCCGAGGCCGCCGAGGGGCAAGGTGGTGGAGGTCGTCGTGGTCGACGTCGAGGTCGACGTGGTCGAGGTCTGCAGCTCGAGCCGGGAGATGAACCGATCGGCGCCCTCCTCCGACGAGAACGGATGACCGTCGCGCAGGTCCTGGACCTGGCCCTGGGTGAGATCCGACGCCCGCACCGACGTGCGCCGCTCCACCGTCGGATCCCAGCCCAGCAGTCCGCCGGGAACCCCGCGGTAGATGGTCACGGTCGGGCCGTCGAGACCGACGTAGAAGCTGTTGCGCGCGTGCCACCACATCGCGCCGACGGCCACGCCGACGATCACGAAGACGGGGACGAGCCACCAGAGGAGCCGGAAGGTTCCGGTGCCGGCGCGTCGCACGCGACCACGGCGGATGGCCTGCGACTGCGCGGCGGCCGCGGCCGACGCGGCGCTGTCGGGCGGCGGGGGCACGGCAACGGGAACCGGGTCGACAGTCGGACGCGACGCGTCGCGGTGCCGGAGTGCAGTCGTGTCGATCACAGCCGCGACCCGCGGCGCGATCGAGGTGTCGACCACGGTCGCGCCCGGATATACGATCGCGTCGGGCGGCAGCGCTGCGATCACGACGGCGGTCACGTTGTCGATGCCACCGTTCGCGTTCGCGGCGTCGGCGAGCGCGTCGCACGCGCGCTGCGGATCGCGTTCGCGGCGGAGGATCCGCGCGATCTCCGTAGGACGCACCATGTCGGTGAGCCCGTCGGAGCAGATGAGGATCCGGTCCTCGGCCTCGAGCTCGAGCGGGTACAGGTCGACCTCGATCTCCGCCTCGATGCCGAGCGCCCGGGTGATGATCGACCGCTGCGGGTGCACGAGGGCCTGGTCCTCGGTGATGCGCCCCTCGCGCACCATCTCCTCCACGAGGCTGTGGTCCTTCGTGATCTGCTCGAACGTGCCCCCGCGCGCGAGGTAGGCGCGCGAGTCGCCCACGTGGCCGACGACCACCGCGCGCTCGCTGCCCACGGCGATCGCGGTGAGGGTCGTGCCCATGCCGGTGAACGCGTCGTCGGTGGTGGCCTTCTCGAACACGGCGCGGTTCGCCTCCACGATCGCTTCGTCGAGCGGCCGACCCGTGGCGATCGCGGT
>JBBQMI010000083.1:0-6886 GCA_038328825.1 Acidimicrobiia bacterium
CAGTCCCGAGGTGTTGACCCTCGGACTCGTGTGCAACGAGGCAACCCGCGCCGGACCGGTCGCCGTCGGCGGCAACCCCGCTCGATGTCGCGCTCGGGGAAGCATCCGATGCCGCGACGGCCTCAGTCGACGGATACCGACGAGTGGCCATCGCGCCGTTCGACCACGATCGCCGATGCGCATCCGTCCTCGTCGACGGCCGCGATGGCCGGACCCTGATCACCAAGGGCGCCCTGGAGTCGGTGCTCGACCGTTGCACCGGCGTCGCCGATGACGCGCGCCGTGTCCTCGACACGGAGTTCGCCGCCGGGAACCGGGTCGTTGCCGTCGCCTCCCGTCCCGCAACGGAGCTCAGCTCCGTGACCCCGGCCGACGAGCACGACCTGGTGCTCGCCGGCTACCTGACCTTCCTCGACCAACCCAAGGCGTCGGCGTCAGAGTCGATCGCCCGGCTCGCCGAACTGGGCGTCACCGTCAAGATCGTCACGGCTGCACCACGCAGATGTGGGCATCTCGGTCGACACCGCGACCGACGTCGCGAAAGACGCCGCCGACATCATCCTGTTGGAACAAGACCTCGGTGTGCTCGCCGACGGTGTCGCCGAAGGCCGCCGCATCTTCGCCAACACCATCAAGTACGTCCTCATGGGCACGTCGTCGAACTTCGGGAACATGTTCAGCGTCACCGTCGCGGCGGCGTTCCTTCCCTTTCCTGCCCATGCTCCCGTCACAGATCCTGCTCAACAACCTGCTGTACGACACCAGCCAGATGACCATCCCCACCGATCACGTCGACGAGGAGCAACTGACCCGTCCGTCGCACTGGGACATCGCCTTCATCCGCCGGTTCATGGTCCGCTTCGGGCCTATCAGTTCCGTGTTCGACTTCGCCACGTTCGCCGTGATGCTCTGGGTCTTCCACGCGACCGCGGCCGAGTTCCGCTCCGGCTGGTTCGTCGAGTCACTCGCCACCCAGACCCTCATCGTCTTCGTCATCCGCACCCGACGTGTCCCCTTCTTCCGAAGCCGGCCTTCGATGCCACTGCTGGTCTCGGTGATCACCGTCGTCGTCGGGGCGATCATCCCCCAGCGCCCGATCAACACCACCCTCGGCTTCGCTCCACTGCCCCCTGCGTTCTTCGCCGTCCTCGTAGCCTTCGTCGTCAGCTACCTCGCCTGCGTCGAGGTTGCCAAGCACTTCTTCTTCAAGGTCCACGCCACCACGACGCGACGGCCGCTGCGTCGGCAACGATCCCACCGCGTGCACCGCATCGCCGCCCGATGGAGCCACCACCGACACCTGCCGTCCACATGACGATCATGGGCAGCCTGGGCGGGATCGAGGCCGGCCTCCCCGGCCGAACCGGCTCGTGTACTCGTCGACGTTCGTCATGCCAGATGGATCGAGCTTCGCGACCGACCTGGTCGTGACGTTCGAGTCGAGGAACGACATGACACTCATGCCGATCGTGCAGACCGGCTTCTCGAACGAGAAGGACCGCGACGCCGCTAAAATGGCCGTGTGAACAGCACGCGAGTGCCCGGTGGAGTGGTGCACGAGCTTCCACGAGATCTGCGCTCGGCGCTGATCGCCAACGGCACGGCACTCGATGCATGGAACGACATCACACCTCTCGCCCGCAACGAGTTCATCTGCTGGGTCGAGGATGCCAAGCAGCAGACGACCAGAGCACGCCGCATTCGCCGGACCCGGGAGGAGCTGGAGGAAGGCCAGCGCCGACCCTGCTGCTGGCCAGGGTGCAAGCACCGGCAGTGAGCAGTCGGCGCTCCTCACCCGTTCAGCACCGCGGGAACCATGGCGACTCGCGAACCGGGATTGACCGTCGAGAGAGTGGAACGGTGGAGATGGTTCACGACGATGAGATCGCGAGCTTGCTGACCCAGGTTCGAGCGTGCACGGTGTGTACCGCTCACCTGGAGGCGGGACCGCGGCCGATCGTCCAGGCAGGATCATCCGCGCGGATCGTGATCATCGGTCAGGCCCCCGGCCGGCGCGTCCATGAAACGGGCATCCCATGGAACGACCCGAGTGGCGATGTGCTCCGCACCTGGCTCGGGCTGACCGGAGAAGAGTTCTACGACGCCGGGATCGTCGCGTTGATGCCGATGGGGTTCTGCTACCCCGGCTCGACTCGTTCCGGCGACAAGCCGCCTCGACCGGAATGCGCGCCGCTCTGGCACGACCGCATCCTCGGACTCCTGCCCCACGATCGGCTCGAGATCATCATCGGCGTCTACGCCCAGAGGCGCTACCTCAGCGACAGGGCACACAATCTCACCGCGACCGTCGCGCGCTGGGAGCATTACCTGCCTGATCGCATCGTCTTCCCGCATCCGTCGCCGCGCAACCGAAACTGGCTCACGAAGAATCCATGGTTCGCCAGCGAGGCCCTGCCCGCTGTGCAACGTCGAGTTCGTGAGGTCCTCGCGCGGTGATCGGCGGCTGGGAAGGGGAATTAGGTTCCGTGCGTTGTCACGGCTCGTGACCATCGAGAGGAGTGTCTGATGGCTGTGTTCACGGATGCCGAGTTGGGCTATCTCGCCGGACAGCGGCTCGCCCGTCTCGCAACTGCATCGACCTCGGGCCAGCCGGATGTTTCGGCGGTCGGTTTCGCGGTCGAGGGTGACACGATCGTGAGTGGTGGGATGGACATCACCAAGACCGTCCGATATCGACACCTGCGTGAGAACCCGCAGGCGACAGTCGTGATCGACGACCTCGCGAGCGTCGAGCCGTGGCAGCCCCGCGGGGTCAAGGTACGCGGCACGGCTGCAGTCGAGGTCGTCGACGGTCGCTCGCAGATCCGAGTTCATCCGACCGTCGTGTGGAGTTGGGGCATCAACTCGGGTGCTGCGACGCGGTTCGCATCGATCGAGAGACGCCAGGTCGACTGATCTGACGGTTCGAGCCGAACGCGTCGGACAGCTGCCCGCGGACGTGTTCACGTGACACGTCCCTCGGACAAGGCCGAGGACGTCGCCTGGCATTGCGACTCACCGATGACCGGGTGTCGAACCCGCACCGACGTCATCGTCGGGGCCACTGGTTGGCGCGTTCGTTGCGATCGGCGAGGCGGGCGGTCTCGGCCACCCGTTTGGCGCGCGTGGGTTCGGTCTTGGCTTGGGCGATCCAATCGAGGATCCCGCGACGGGCCGATGGCGGGAAGGCGTCGAAGTTGGTGCGGGCAGAGGGGAAACCCGCGAGTTCGGTCGCGAGATCGTCGGGCACGACGAGCGCGTCGACGGCGTCGAGCTTGTTCCACGACCCGTCGGTTCGGGCCTGTTCGATCGCAGCCAGGCCAGGCGGCGCCACGAGGTCGTCGGCAAGGAGTCGAGTGAGACGGTCCTTGTTGACCTTCGACCAACCGCTGCCCGGCCTGCGGGGCGTGCACAACAGTGCGGTTCGTCGTTCGTCGATACGTCCGGGCTTCGAGTCGATCCATCCGAAGCAGACGCATTCCTCGTTGAGGTCGCGGGCGCGCACGTACTCATTGCCTGGTCCGAGGGCGGCCTTCTTCGTCGTCACCACCCACACCCCTTTCGAGCGGGCGTGCTCGCGTTCGAGCCACTCGCGCCAGTCCCGGCGGCTGGTGACCGCGACGACGGGGAGGTCGGGGCGCAGTCCGAACTCGGCAGCCGTCTGGATGCTCACCGAGACGCGACCTCCGGCGCCGCGGGCCACCCCCGCATCTCTCCCGACGTCGGGTCACTGATCGGATGATGCACGTTCTCCATGTCTAGCCCTTGCTGTCCGCTTGCTCGGCAGGGCTGAAGGTCATCGGCAGACTGGTCCAGCCGGTGACGTTGCCGCTGTGGAACCGAACCTTGCGATCGTGGTCCACGGCGTAGTCGGGGATGCGGCGATGGATCTCCTCGAGCGCGACCCGCCCCTCCATGCGCGCCAGTCCGGCCCCGAGGCAGAAGTGTGCACCGAAGCCGAATGAGGAGATCTGGCGAGGTGGACGCCGGAGCACATCGAAGACATCGACGGTCGGTCCGAACTCGCGCTCGTCGCGATTGGCGGCGCCGATGAGCAACAGCACCGAGTCACCGCTGTGCATCGTCTCGCCATGACATTCGACATCGCGAGTCAGCGTGCGATGCATGTACTGGGTGGAGTTGTGGAAACGCAGCACCTCCTCGACGCAGCCGGGCACGCCCGACGGGTCGGCGACGAGGAGATCACGCTGGTCGAGGTGACGACCCAGCAGCTCGACGGCGTTGGCGACCATCTTCGTCGTCGTCTCGTGCCCGGCGATGACGAACAACAGACAGAAGGCGATCACCTCGTCGTCGGTGAGGCACCGACTGTCGACGTCGACCGTCGCGAGCTCGGTGATCAATCCCTCGCCCTCGCCGCGGCGTCGACGCGGGAGATCGTCGGCGAAGTACGCGAACAGCCCGGCGAAGCCTTCCAACGCGTCGGCGGGGAGCTCCATGACGCCGTCATCGCGCACCAGGATCCGATCGGCGTCCACGCGGAGCGCATCTCGGTCGGCATCCGGCACCCCGAGCACCGCGGAGATCACGTCCATCGGGAACGGGCCGGTGAGGTCGGCGACGATGTCGCACGAGCCGGCGTCGACGATCCGGTCCAGGTAGCCGCTGACGATCCGCCGGGTCTCGTCCTCCATCGCCGACACGTTGCGGGGCGTGAAGGCGCGGCTCACGAGCTTGCGCATCACGGTGTGCTCGGGCGGGTCCATCGTGATGAGCATGGGCAGGGCACTGTCGCGGCGGCGCTCCTCCAGCGCGATACCTCGAGCCGAGGAGAACGTGGCGTGGTCCTTGAACGCGGCCTCGACGTCGACGAAGCGGCTCAGTGCCCAGAACTCGAGCTCGTCGTTCCAGTGAGCGGGTGCGTCGTCGCGCAGGCGCCGGTACAGCGCATACGGATCCTCGTGCACCGAGAACGCGTACGGGTTGTACACGAGACCGTCGCGCGGCGCGGCGGGCATGTCGCCGACGATCCTCAGCCGCCGTGACGCTGCAGGAGCTCGATGCTGTAGCCGTCGGGGTCGTCGACGAACGCGACGGTCACCGGCCAGCGGTCGAGCCGCTGCGGAGCCATGGTCGACACGGCACCCGCTTCGACAGCCCGGTCGTGGGTCGCGACGCAGTCGTCGACGTTCATGTAGATCTTCCAGAGTGCGAAGCCGTGATCGATCGGCTTGCCACCCTCGTAGCGCTCGGCCAACTGGAGCCGACCGCCGCCGTCGGCGGCCGCGAGATGCGCCTCGTGCACGTCGTCGATCTCGGTCCGACCCTGGAGCTCGAGCCCGATGACCTCGGTGTAGAAGCGGATCGAGCGCTCGATGTCGCGCACGTAGATGCAGTACTGACCCACCGTCGTCGCCATGACCCACCACCGTAGGACATCGAGACGACACTTTCCAGATTCGTCTTGTCAGGTCGGGGCGAGGCTGGTAGACCGGAGGTGTGACGGGCGAGCCCTACGTCGTGATCTCAGCCGATTGCCACGGCGGCGCCGACGTCGTCGGCTATCGGCCCTACCTCGAGTCTCGATACCACGACGACTTCGACGCGTGGCTGGCCTCCTTCGAGAACCCCTACGACGACATCGCCGGCAACGACGCTGGCCGCAACTGGGATTCCGACCGTCGACTGGCGGAGATGGAGGCCGACGGCGTCGTCGCCGAGGTGATCTTCCCGAACACCATCCCGCCGTTCTTCCCCAAGGTGTCGCTCGTGCACCAACCACCCGGCGCGGGCGCGGGCGACCTCGAGCGCCGGTGGGCCGGTCTGCGCGCGCACAACCGGTGGCTCGCAGACTTCTGCGCGGCAACGCCCGGCCGGCGCGCCGGCATCGGCCAGATCATGCTGCACGACGTCGAGGGATCGGTCGCCGAGATCCACTGGCTCGCCGAGCACGGCCTCACCGGCGGTGTGCTGCTGCCCGGCGCGCCGCCGGGCGCAGGCGTCCCGCCCCTGTACGCACCCGACTACGAACCGATCTGGCGCGCGTGCGAGCAGCTCGACCTCCCGGTAAACCATCACAGCGGGAGTGCCGTTCCCGACATGGGCGACTATCCCGCCGCGCAGGCGGTGTTCCTGCTCGAGGTGACCTGGTGGGCACATCGCACGCTGTGGCACCTCCTGTTCTCCGGGGTCATGGACCGACACCCGGAGCTGCAGTTCGTGTTCACCGAGCAGGGCACCGCGTGGGTGCCCGAGGAGCTGACGCGCCTCGACTACTACTTCGGCCGCCTCGCCGGCACCGACGGCGCAGCCGGATCCCAGGAGGCCCGGTTCGGCGAATCGCTCGGCGGCCTCACCACCCTGCCTTCGCAGGCCTGGGCGCGACAGTGCCATCTGGGTTCGAGCTTCATCCGGCGCCACGAGGTCGAGCTGCGCGACCGGGTGGGCACCGACCGCATCATGTGGGGCAGCGACTTCCCACACCTCGAGGGGTGCTGGCCCCATTCGCACGAGCACCTCCGCCTCGCCTTCGCCGGCGTCCCCGAAGCCGAGGTCCGCGCGATGGTCGGCGGCAACGCGGCGCGCCTCTACGGGTTCGACCTCGACGCCCTCGCGCCGCTCGCCGCCGAGTTCGGACCCCGCCCGGCGGAGGTCGCCGAGCCGCTGCCGCCCGATGCGATCCCGGACGACGCGCTCCGCTGCCCCGCGTTCGCGGCCGCGCGCCTGTCCGCGGCGTGATGGAAGCTCTCCCTGCGAGCGGCCGCACCGAGTACGAGATCCGCACGCGTGCCGCGTCGTTGCCGACGCGCTCGGACCCCACCTACCTCGAGGAACTGCCATGACGAAGTACCTGGTGATCACGGCCGACTGCCACGCCGGACTCCCGACCCCGGAGTACCGCGCGTGGCTCGACCCGGAGTACCGG
>JBBQMI010000084.1:0-6853 GCA_038328825.1 Acidimicrobiia bacterium
CGTCTCGGTGAACTCGTCCCTACCCGACCCACCGTCGCGTACTGCGCCGGCGGCTACCGCTCCGCCACCGCCGCGTCGATGCTGCGTTTGCGTGGGTTCACGACTGTCGCCGACTTGCTCGGCGGCTACCCCGCCGGCACCGCAACCCCAGGATGCACGATCACAACCGCCGCCGGTTCGTGACGACGGGTCAGCTCGCGACGCGTGGTCGGGCGTTCGTGTGGAGATGGAACGGCGCGTAGAGCGGGCAGAACCCCACCGCGGCCGTGGCGACCATGACCACTGCGAGCACCGTTGCGATGACGCCGATGACGCTGGCGAACCCGACCAGGTACGCGAGCACCAGCAGGGCCGGCGCGGCGGCCAGCAGGCGTATCAGTCGATCGGCTGTTCCCATGTTCTGTTTCATCGAGTGCTCCTTCGTCGTCTGCTTCGATCTTGATCGGGTGCCCACCGGGCCGGTAGGGCCGAAGGTCATACCCCGGGGGGTAACAGGGTCAGTGGCTGAACTTCACGACGGGCAGGATGCGGGCCAGCCACTTCGGGAGGTACCAGTTCCGCTCGCCGAGTAGCGCCATCGTCGCCGGGACGAGCATCACGCGGACCACGGTGGCATCGAGCAACACCGCGAACGCGAGGGTGAGGCCGAGTTCGGTGGGCGGGATGGGTCCGGTGACGCCGAACGCGATGAACACCACGATCATGACGAGGGCGGCGTTCGTGATCGGTCGGCCGGTGCGGGCGATGCCCTCTTTGATGGCGCGGTGGGTGTCGCCGGTGGCTTCGTAGCGTTCGCGGATCGCGGCCAGCAGGAAGAGCTGGTAGTCCATCGAGAGACCGAAGAGCAGCGCGAAGAAGAACAGCGGGGCCCAGGCATCCACGAATGGTTGGTGTTCGATGCCGAGGAGGCCGGTGCCGATCCCGTGTTGGAAGACGATCGTCGCGAACCCGAATGCGGCGCCGACGGTCACGAGGTTCATGAGGATCGACGTGAGTGCGATGACGAGGCTCCGGAACACGACCAGCAGGAGCCCGAACGCGAGGATGAGGATCAGGCCGATCGCGAGCGGCGCGCGTCCGGTGAGCACTGAGGTGAGGTCAGCGTTCTGCGCGGCAGGTCCGCCGACGCGGGCCCCCGGAACTTCGCCGGCGAGTCGGTTGCGGAGGTGGTGGACGAGCGCGGCGGTCCGCGAGTCGTCGACCGGTGTGGAGCCGGTGACGCGCAGAACGGTCCGCCCCGACGCGGCTGCCGGGGTCACGATCCGGGCGTCGACGACTCCTGGTTCCGCCGACGCGATCTTCACGACCTTCGCGGCGTCAGTCGCGGGAACGGTGATGAACACGGGCGCGGCCGCGCCGGGGCCGAACGACTGCACCAGCAGGTCGTAACCGTCCCGGCTCGTGTGACCCTGGTCGACGACTCGGGCGCCGGGCATGCCGAGGTGGATGCCGACGGCGGGGAGCACCAGTGCGCCGAGGAACACGATGCCGATTGCGAGGACCGTGCCGGGTCGACGCAACGCGACTCCGGTCCAGCGGGCCCATCGGCTCTCGGCGACGATGTCGGGGTCCGTCTTGCCCCGGGTGATGAGGACCTTGTCGCCGAGCGCGACGAGCAGCGCGGGCAGCAGTGTCAGCGACGCGAGCGCGACCGCCACGACGGAGAGGATCATCCCGAGCGCCATCGAGCGGAACACCATCACCGGGACGAGGAACACGGCCGCAAGGGCGAGCACGACCGTGAGCGCGGAGAGGAACACCGCTTTGCCCGCGGTCGACAGTGTGTTCTCGATCGCCGCGGTCGCGTCCTTGCCTTCGATGCGTTCCTCGCGGTAGCGGCTGACGATGAACAGGCTGTAGTCGATACCGACGGCGAGGCCGATCATCATCGAGAAGTTCATCGACCACACCGACAACGGGGTCGCCATGCCCAGCAGGTGCAGCAGCGCGAACCCGACCGCGATCCCGGCCACGGCGAGCAACAACGGCAGGAGCGCGGCGATCACCGAGCCGAACGCGAAGAACAGCAGGATCATCGTCGGGATGCCGCTCACCAGCTCGGCTTTGTGGAGTGCCTCTTCGTTCACCTTGTTGAAGTCGCTCCAGACCGGCCACTCTCCGGTCACGGCAGCACGGGAGCCCGGCGCGAGCTGCAGGCCACCGACGTATCGGCCGAGGGCGCCGGCCGCGACGGGCCGGCTGGCATCGGAGGTGACCGCCAGGTCGACGGGCACGATCGCGGTACGGCCATCACGCGAGACGAGCCCGGCATCGACTGGGAGCGTGAGCGGGTTCGCGACCGAACGAGCACGGGGGGCGCTCTCGAGCTCGCGCGCGAGTGACTGCAAGCCGCTCGGGTCAGTCGCGATCGCCGTCGACTGGTGGTACACGACGACCGGGTTCTCCGCCCCGAGAGCCGGGAAGTCCTTCCGCAACTCGTCGCGCACCTGCTGCGCCGTCGACCCCTGCGCCTCCCACCCAGCACCCGAGAGCGCCCCGGTCAGGGTGAGCGCCAACGGCGCGGCCGCGAACGCCACCACGAGCCATACCGCGATGACGACCTTGCGATGGCGGGCCATCGACGCCGCCAGACGCGAGAAGAGCGCCCGCTCATCCGGAGGGGCCGACGGCGAGTGCTCGAGCGGCGGGATCCCGGCGGACGTCGAGGTCGTGGTCATGCGGCACTCCTGAGGTCGACGGCTGTACCCCTGGGGGTATCCGTGGTACCGTAGTACATACCCCATGGGGTATCAAACACCGAGTGAGGGAGCCCACGATGACGCAACTCGTACATGCCGACGACACGAACTTCGATGACGAAGTCCTGAACGCCCCGGTGCCTGTGGTCGTGGACTTCTGGGCCGAATGGTGCGGCCCCTGCCGGATGGTCGCCCCGGAGCTCGAGGCCCTCGCCGCGGAGCACGGCACCGCGATCAAGGTGGTCAAGGTCGACGTCGACACCGCACCCGCGGTCGCCCGGCGCTACGCGATCTCAGGCATCCCGACGATCGCGCTCTTCCGACACGGGCGACCCACCGCGTTCTCCGTGGGTGCGAAGCCCCGGCACCTCATCGAAACCGACCTCGGCCTCGCACCCGCCGGAAACGCAGACCGATGACTCGCATGCGCAGCATCGAAACGACCATCGACGAACCGATCGACCAAGCCGAGACAAGAGTCCGTACCGCGCTCGCGGAACACGGCTTCGGGGTGCTCACGGAGATCGACGTCGCAGCCACGCTCCGGGCGAAGCTCGGCGTGGAGCGGCCACCGTTGAAGATCCTCGGTGCCTGCAACCCGCAGTTCGCGCACCAAGCGCTGGAGATCGACCCGTCGGTCGCGCTGCTCCTGCCCTGCAACGTCGTCCTCGAACCCGCCGGGAGCGGCACCCGAGTCGCCGTCGTCGATCCCCGAGCGCTGATGACCGACCCCGCGTTCGCCACCCTTGCAGCAGACGCCGCGGCGCGGTTGACGGCCGCCCTCGCCTCGCTCGATGGTGCCGTCTCCGAGACCGTCTAGTGAGGCTCCGCACCCCGGCGATCATCGCCGTGCTCGTCGTCGTTGCCGGAGCCTGCGGTGGCTCGGGCGCGGGCATGGGTTCGAGCCGAACGGTGCAGACACGGCCGGGGCAGTTCCGGCTCGACGAGTGGTCGATCAGCGCCGACCAGCCCGTACTCAAAGCCGGCCGACAGACCATCACCGCGGCGAACATCGGCCACCACAGCCACGAGCTCGTGATCGTCAAGGCCGCCGACGCCGCGGCGTTGCCGACCCAGTCCGACGGATCCGTCGACGAGAAGCAGCTCGACCGGGTCAAGGTCGGCGAGATCGCCGACATCCCCGCCGGCACGTCGCGTCACACGACCATGACCCTCAGCGCCGGATCGTACGTGGCGTTCTGCAACATCGTCGGCGACACGGGCATGGGCAATGGACCGATGGGTGGGATGGGCGGAGGGATGCAGCACGTGCACTTCGCTCTCGGCATGCACACCGAGTTCACCGTCAGGTCATGAACGTCGACCACGAAGGAGCCATGATGGCGAAGTACCGCGGCGTGATCGATGACCTCAAGGACTCGACCCGATCACTGCGAAACGCCCAGCCCGACACCTGGAAGGGCTTCGGTGCGCTGCATCAGGCCGCGCTGGCCGAGGGCGAGGTGCCGGCCCGCACCAAGGAGCTCGTCGCCCTCGCGATTGCGGTCATCAAGGAGTGCGACGGCTGCATCGCCGACCACGCCAGCGCCGCCGCTCGGAAGGGGGCAACCGAAGCCGAGGTATCCGAGATACTCAGCGTCGCGCTCCTCATGGGCGGCGGACCCGCCAGCGTCTGGGCGCCACGCGCATGGGATGCCTACCGCGAGTTCGCCGACGGGCCGGCAACTGACCGCATATCAGGCCAGCCGACCCAACCGTGAACGAGGAGAGGATGGCGCCCGACGAGTCATCGAGGCAGGGGCCGTCGCGCATCTGAGTCCTCCGTCAGACCGGAGGTCCTGGGACTGGTCCCGTCGCGACGCGAGCACGGCGGCCGGGAGACACGCGAATTCAGTTCGCGCGTCAGCCTCGCCCTTGGTAGGTCGGTCCAACGTCCATCGTGACCTCCCAGTCCGGACCGTATCGTTCCTTGAAGACCAGGTAGCGCGACACCATGGCTTGACCGGTGCCGCCGTTCCACAGGTCGTACCGTTCATCAGCGTGTTCGGCGAAGAAGGCCGACAGTTGACCATCGAGCCGGGCGACTGTGGCGGCGCGCGACGGCTCTTGGGCGAGGTTGGTCCACTGTTCGGGATCCGCGATCAGGTCGTAGAGCTCAGGCTCCCCGGTGCCGGGGAGGTGGGCTGTGTAGAGGTGTTCCCGGGTCCGGATCGAGCGAGCCGTCTCGGCCTCGAAGAACACCGCGTCGCGTCCAGCGATCGGTTCACCTACGAGCACGGGCGCGAAGCTGCCGCCGGGTGATCCATCGATGGCGACGCCGGAGATGCCGACGTGGTCGAGGATCGTCGGGAAGAGGTCGTAGTGCGACACGAGGTCGTCGACGACTCGATGGGCCTGCACGACACCGGGGCGGCGCACGATGAGCGGGACATTGAACGTCACGTCGTGCATGAACGGAGGATCGGTCCACTGGGGATGGCCCCACAGGCCACGCTGCCCGTAAGGATTTCCCTGATCCGTCGTCATGATCACCAGCGTCTCCTCGGCGATTCCTTCGCTGTCGAGTGCATCGACGACCCGGCCGATCGCATCGTCGACGAGCGCGTTCTGCGCGGCGATGTTGGCGCGGGTCGCCTGGTCGTTGTGCATGCGCACCGTCCACCACACGTTGTTGAACGCGCTCGCGAGCGTGTATTCCTCTGCGGGATCGAGCTCGAAGTCGAACGGTGCGGCGAGCGAACGGATGAGCCGGTCGTCGATCGGTGGGAACGGACGGAACGTCCGGCCCGCGAACCGCTCATAGAACGGGTTCCGAGGATCGGCGCCCACCACGGTGGGCGGCAGGACGTACGGTCCGTCGTAGTTGACCTGCAAGAAGAACGGTCGTGAACGGTCCCGGGTCGAGACGAACTCGATCGCACGGTCGCTGAAGTGTTCGACGATGTGCTGCCCGGTGACCCGTTCCAGCTGACCGTCGGCGAACACCTCGTTGTCGTAGAAGTCGGTGGTGTGTCCTTTCGTGAACGCGACCCAGTGATCGAAACCGTGACCGACCTGACGGAAGTTGCCGAGGTGCCACTTCCCCACCATCGCGGTGAGATAGCCGTTCCGACGCAGCACGTAGGGCAGCGTTGCGAACTCACGGGTGACGTCGTAGTCATCGGCCTTCGGCAGCACGTCATCGTCGGGCATCGCGATGTGCACTCCGTGCTGGGAGGGCATCAGCCCGGTGAGAATCGACGCCCGAGTCGGTGAGCACAGCCCGTTGGTGCAGAAGGCCCGAAGGAATCGCACACCTTCGCGAGCGAGACGGTCGATCCGGGGCGTCTCGTGCTCGAGGTTGCCGTAGCAGCCGAGCGAGTCTGCCGACTGGTTGTCGGTCACCAACATCACGACGTTCGGGAGAGCAGCCATCGGGAGATCGTCGCACAGCCCGGACTCGGGGCCTTGCGGGATGGCGGAACGGGTTGCGGTGTTCTTCGTCGGCGAAGATGGCGAAAAAGTACGCGCGTCGATGGTGAGGCGCCGCGCACTTCCCGTGTTCACGCTGCGGTTGGGCGGGAACTCCTTTCCCGTCGGCCTTGACATACGACATTATATTCCGTTATTTTGCGACGCATGTTGTCGGACTTGCCCGTCGCCGCCCTGGTGCTGGCTCTCGCCGTCGCCCCGGTGGCAATGGCGGCGGCGTGCCTCGGCGGGAGCGTGCCTGCCCGAAGGGCCCGACGTTCGGCGGCCGTGCTGGCGATCGGCGCGTTCGCCGCGCTCGGACTCGAGGCCTACGCAATGACCGGGACCCCGACCTCGATACCGGGCTTCGAGGTCAGCGCGTTCTCGGGTCTGGTGCTCGTCCTCGTGCTCGGGATGGGCGCGACCGTGATGGGCTTCTCCGCTCGGAGCCTGCGCGACGAGCCGTACCAGGAGCGCTTCGCCGTGCTGGGGGCGGGCCTGGTCGGCACCGGCTCGGCGCTCGCGCTCACGACCGACCTGCTCGTACTCGCCGCCGCCTGGGTGGCGACGAGCCTGCTGACCGTCGCCCTGATCCGCACCGGCCCTCAAGCCGGCCGCGACGCGCGCTCGGTGCGGTCGCGCCGTGCCTTCACGATCGGCGACATCCTTCTGGTCGTCGCAGTGCTGACCCTCACCGCGACGACCGGGAGCACGTCGATCGCGGCCGTCGGATCCGCGCCCGG
>JBBQMI010000085.1:0-6850 GCA_038328825.1 Acidimicrobiia bacterium
TCAGTCGGTCGCGCGGGTCGATGGCGATGTTGTCGATGCTCGCGGCCGCGGCAGCCAGGCCGTCGAGACCGGGTCCGCCGGCGGTGAGCAGCTCGGCCCGCCGACGCCGAGCCGCGGCGTACGCGCCGCTCGTCGGCGCGACGAGGTCGAGCGCCGCGAGCGCACCCGCGACGTCGGCGCGGCTCTCGCGCGCCCGGGCCAGACCGAACGCTGCTGGCGCGACGTAGTTTGCGTCGGCCGCGGCGCAGACCGCGTCGAGCTGCTCCGCGAGATCGACCGCGCCCGTCTGTTCGCAGGCCAGCGCGAGCGCGAGTTTGGGCGCAAGCTCGCCCGGTACCTGACCGAGCACGGTGTTGAACGCGGTCGCCGCACCCTCGAAGTCGTTGCGGGCGAACGCGGCGAGGCCCGAGAGCCACACCGCGCGCCACTCCCACGGGTTGTCGGAGAGGAGGTCGTTCACGACCTGATCCGCGACCGAGTAGGACATTGCGTCGATCGCGGCGCGTGCCTTGGCGAGTTGCACCTCGACGGTCTGTTCCGGCGCCTGTTCGAGGACCTCGAGCCGCTGCGCACCGTCGGCCAGCGACACACCGGCCAGCCAGGTGGCCGACGCGTCGGCGCGATCGACCCGCAGTGCCGGCAGGTCGGCCCACGTGAGGTGCGCGCCCGCGCCGGTCGGCGACCCGAACAACGACGACGCGCTCGAGTGGGCCGCGGCCGGTGCTCCGCTGTCGACAGCGACGACCTCCCGCAGGACCCCGAGCAACTGATCGCGCAGCTCGTCGGCCGACTGGAAGCGGTCGTCGGGTGCGAGGGCAGTCGCCTTGGCCAGCACCCGGTAGAGCGAGTCGTAGCGCTGGAAGAGCGGGATGTCGTCCACCGGCGGCAGCGAGGCGAGGTACGTCGACTGGTAGCCGCGGAACTCCATCGCGAGTACCGCGAGGGTACGACCGATCATGAAGATCTCGCTCGGCACGCTCGGCCCGACATCGGCGACCTCGGGTGCCTGGTACCCGACCGTGCCGTAGATCGCCGAGTGCTCGTCGTCGGCGCGGCGCACGCCCCCGAGGTCGATCAGCTTGATGGAGTCACCCGCCTGGATGACGTTGTCGGGCTTGAAGTCGCAGTAGAGCAGACCCTGGGAATGGAGGTACGAGAACGCCGGGAGGATCTCGATGATGTAGGCGATCGCCTGATCCGCCGGGAACGGGTTGTACGCCCCGTTGTTCTGGCTCATCCGCTCCTTGAGGATCTGCTTGAGCGACCGACCGCCGACATACTCCATGACGATGTAGCCGGCGCCGTCGAAGCTCGCGAAGTTGTAGATCTCGAGGATCAGTGGGTGTTGGACCTCCGCGAGAAACTGGCGCTCGGTGATCGCCGCCTCGTAGGCGTCGGCGTCGCCCGTGTTGAGCAGACCCTTCAACACCACGTATCGGTCCGACACGTTGCGGTCGCGCGCCAGGTAGATCCAGCCCAGGCCACCGTGAGCGATGCAACCGACCACCTCGTACTGACCGCCGACGACGTTCCCCGCTTCGAGCTTGGGAACGAACGAGTACGGCGTGCGACACCGCGGGCAGAAGCCTTCAGCGCGCCCCGGCTTGTCGGTGCGCGAGCGACCGACCTTCTCCCCGCAGTGCGAACAGAACCGCTTGTCTTCGGGAACCTCGGGATTCGCGAGCACGATCGACTGCGGGTCGGGTACCGGGACCGACGGGACGCTCGTGATTCCTGCGCCGAGATGCTGGACACGGCTGGTGGCCGTCACCAGGCGACGCGTCGGCCGGCTGAGGCCCGCGCGCGCGGATCCGATCGGCGTGCTCGACAGCCTCGTGGAGAGACCCGCTCCCGTCGGGGTCGACCCCGACCCGCCCGTCGACGACGTCGAGCCGGCTCGACCCGATGAAGGTGGCGCGGCCGGCGCGCCGCACACGTTGCAGTAGCCGTCTTCGATCGCGCCGGTGCACCCCGGCTCGGCGCAGCCCTGGGCGATCACGCCCTGAGAGCTCATGGGGGTCCCTCCTCCTCGACGGCGTCGGTGGCGGTCACGGCCAGACCGGGTTCGTCGACGTGATCGACACCGACCGCGACCCGCACCGCGCGCTGGTAGCGCTCGACCCGCAGTGCCGCTTCCCTGACGTCGCACGGCGCCGACCAGAGCAGATCGTGCGCGGCGCGGTACGCGTCGGCGAGCGCGGCATCCTCGGCGAGACCGTTGCGCGCCGCACGGGTGCGGTAGGCCCCGAGCAGGCCGCGCAGCTCGTCACGCTGCTCCAGCGGGGTGCCGTAGGCGCGCTCGGCTTCGGCGAGCGCGCGCCCACAGCGTTCGAGTCGCGCCTGGTACCCGTCGAGCTCGGCGCGTGCTGCAGCCCAGTCGTCGGCCGTGAGGGCCGCGGCCGCGCGCGCCGCGGGTGGCGCGCCGAGGACCGCCACCGACGGCACCGCGAGTCGCGGCGGATCCGCGATCCGCGAGCGGCACCGCTCCGCCAACGCGGCGACGGATGTCGCCGAGCGTCCGAGCTCGTCGTAGCGGAGTTGGAGCCGGGCGAGCTGATGGGCGGTCGCCGCCCGCGTCGACGCCTCCTTGATCAGGTCCCGCTCGATCACGGTGATGGCGGCGTCGACCCGTGCCACCTCCGACTGGATCGCGTCGCGCCCGCCCGCGGCCACCGCAGCCTCGAGGGCGGCCGAGAGGGTGTCGACGGCGGCGGCCGAGATGCCGAGCACCTCGATGTGGAGCCGGCAGCGTTCGATCGCGGCCCGCACCGCGGCCAGCTGCGCGGCGACCCCGGATCCGGCGACGACGTCGGTCGAGAGCGCGGCGATGAGTCGATCGACGAGCGCGGCCAGGAGCGTGCACGCCTCGCCGAGGGTGAACGCCGACGGTGAACCGAGTGCGTCGGGGAGCCGACCCCACTTGAGCGGGGCGAGCTGGGCCTGTTCCTGGGCACCGACCGGGCCGCTGTCTACGGTCGCGACGTGCTCGTCGCGCCGCGACGTGATCGACTGCTGCAACGACATCGCCAACGAGATGTCGGCGGTGTAGGTGTCGGGTCGGGTCGCGAGCTGCGCGTCGGCATCGAGGCGCCCGAGCGTCGTCCGCAGGCTCGCGATCCACCCGTCGAGTCCCTCGAGGAACACCAGGACCTCGCGACCGGTCGCGGGAACCGTGAGACTGCCCGGAGGGGTGGGCGGGGCGACCAGGGGCGTCGGCGCGGTCATGGTCTCGATCACTGATTCCGTCCGTAGACCGCGACCGGTGGGTCGGGCACCGCGCCACTCGGCTTCAACCAGCGGCTGTACATCTGCTTCCAGGTCCCGTCGGCGCGGAGGTCGGCGAGCACGCCGTTGACGAACCCGACGAACTCCGGGTGGGTCTTGGCGACGCCGAGCCCGTACGGCTCGCTCGTGAGCGGCGGTCCGACGATCTTCGCGTACGGATCCTGGGCCACGAACCCGGCAAGCACGGTGTCGTCGGCGGTCACGGAGTCAACGGTTCCCTGCTGGAACAGGACCATGCAGTCGGAGGTGGCGTCGACCGGCACGACGACCACGCCGGGATAGTTCTTGAGGTTGTCGATGCTGGTCGAGCCGCTGGCCGCGCACACACGCTTGCCGTTCAGCTGTGAGATGTCGGTGACCGGTGAGTCGGTTCGCACGAGGATCCTCTTCCCCGCATCGAGGTACTGCGACGAGAACGAGATCTGCTGCCAGCGCTCGCAGTTGATCGTCATCACGTTCGCGATGACGTCGACGGAGCCGTCGAGCAGCGACGGGATCCGTTGCGCGTAGGTCACGACCTTGTAGTCGACCCGGTTGGGATCACCGAAGATCGCCTGCGCGACCTGGCGGACGAGATCGATGTCGAAGCCCTCGAGCTGACCGCTCAGGGGGTCGCGGTACCCGAAGAGCAGCGTGTCGGCGGAGACGCCGGCGATGAGCCGGCCGCGCTTCTGGATCTCGGCCATGTAGCTGCCGGCCGGCATGTTGCCCGGCGCGGGCATGGGATCGAGCGGCGCGAACGACGCGACGGGATTGCCGCAGTCGACCACCGGCGCCACCGCCACGGTGGTCGTCGTGGTGGTCGAGGCGTCACTGCGCTTCGAGTCTGACCCGTTGTCACATGCCGTCGCCGCCACCGAGAAGACGACGAGCGCGACCAGGGCGAGGATGCTCCGGCGGACGGTCATCGGTACTCCGCCAGCCGCTGCGACATCCCGCGCCAGGCGAGGACCGCGGCCGCGATACCGGCGACGAGCAGGAGCCAGGCCATGGGGAGCAGCGGGGTCGCGGCCCGGCCGAGATCGTCGGCCAGGTCCTGGGCCTGGGTCGCGAGCGCCCGACCCGAGACGACCTCGAAGCGACCGAATGCCTGGTTGGCGGCACCGTCGCCCGTGGCGAGCGCGACCGCGGCGTCGTACGTCCCGCCGTCGTCGGCCGCCCGGACCTTGCCGTGCTCGATGAGGTAGCGGGCGAGCGCGCTCGCGGTCGCCCGGTCGTCGGCATCGGCGGCGAGCGCGGCCTTCGCTTCCTTCGACACCGTCTGGAACCGCTCTTCGTACGGTGCCCCCGAACCCCGAGCGATGAGCGTGAGCGCCTCGGCGCTCTTGGCGTCGAACGCGCCGATGCGGGCCGTCGCCAACGCGACCGTTCGACGGTAGGGGCCGTCGATCGCGTTGTCGATCTGGCCGCGCGACCAGGCCATCGTCGCCAGCGCCACGAGCCCGACGACCACGACGATCCCGGTCGCCGCGACGAGCGACGGGTTCAGGATCCGTCGCGTCTTCGAGTACAGATACAGCTGAGCGACAGACAGCGCGATGACCGTGAGGATCAGCATCACAGCGAGCACGATCTGGTTGCTCTCGGCCCCGGCAGTCGCGTCGTCGACCCGCTCCTGCTCGACGCGCACGAGACGCTCGAGCGTCGGGAGCGCTTCGTCGCGCACGACGCGCGATGCCTGGCGCAGGTACGCCGCGCCGACGGGGAACCCCTGACGGTTGTTGGCCCGGGCTGATTCGATGAGCCCGGTGTAGGTCGCGACCACCCGGTTCACCCGTTCGTGGGCCGCGGCTTCGTCGGACTGCGCGGCAGCGGCTTCGGCGAGGGTCTTCGCCGTCGTTGCGATCCCATTCGTGTACGCGGCCCGTGACGACGCCGGTTCGAGCCCGCCCACCAGGAACGCGTTCGTCGCGTTCGCGTCGGCCGTCACGAGGTTGGTGCGGATCGTCTGGACGCGCACGAGCTGCGCTGCGTTGGCCCGCGCGTTCTCGACGTCGGTGTGCAGACGCGCCGCGGCCGCGAACGACGCCACGCCGAACAGCAAGCACACGGTGATGGCGATGGCGCCGAGGAGCCGCATGCGTCCGGGTGTCCCCGAGAACGCGCCCGTGAGCAGCTCACGCGCGCGCGAGCGGGGCGACAAGAGCGTCGGAGGGGAGGGCGTCCGAGGTGTCGTCGGCGCAGGGCTCGTCGGGGGGGTCGACGCTGCGGGCGGGGTCACGGTGGTCACGACTGCTCCTCCGGCACCGGGCCGGCGAGCGCGCCGTCGAGATCCTCCGGTCGGAGCTCCCGCAGCTGCGTGACGTCGGGGTCGACCAGATCCCGGAGCCGCCAGGCCTGGCGCACGACCGCCGATTCGAAGAGGTTCCGAACGAATCGGCCGTTCCCGAAACCCTCCGGGCGGGATTCGGCCACCAACATCGCCCGGAGGTGCTCGACAGTCGCGTCGGTCGGCGTGAAGTCGGCTCCCGACGCGATGCGGCAGAAGATCTCCACCAGCTCGTCGTCGCTGTAGTCGGCGAACGAGAGCGTGAGGCGGAAGCGGCTCTCGAGACCCGGGTTCGACGTGATGAACCGCCGCATCGGAGCGGGATATCCCGCGACGACCACGAGCAGCTCGTCTCGGTGGTCCTCCATCTCCTTCACGAGCGTATCGACCGCCTCACCACCGAAGTCGTCGTCGGCGAGCGCGTACGCCTCGTCGATGAACAACGCGCCGCCGATCGCGCGCGAGATCACCTCGGCGGTCTTGATCGCGGTCTGGCCGACATAGCCGGCCACGAGCTCGGAGCGGTCGCACTCCACGAGGTGCCCCTTCGGGAGCAGCCCGACCGCCCGGTAGATCCCCGCGACGAGGCGGGCGACGGTGGTCTTGCCCGTACCCGGGTTGCCGACGAACACGAGGTGGCGCGTCAGCTCGGGGTTGCGCAGGCCCGCAGAGTCGCGCAGCGCCTGGATCCGCAGCACCTGGGTCTGGTGGCGCACCTCGGTCTTGACCGCGTCGAGGCCGACGAGCGCGTCGAGCTCGGCGAGCAGCTCCTCGAGGGTGGGTTCGGGGAGAGCCGGGTCGACCGGAGGGGCGTCGGCCGGGAGCGGTTCGGCGGGCACGGTCGCGGCGCCGGGTTCGGGGACGTCGGCGAGTCCTGATCCCGCGAACGAGAGCTGGGCGTTGCCGATGACGGTCGCCTTCGCGAGGGCGGAGATCGTGAGCTCACCGAGCGACGCCGCGGCCATCCCGACCTCGGCGAGGCCACGCGCGTACGCGGCACGGACGGCACGTTCGCTCCCCACCGCAGCGTTGAGGTCCGCGAGGATCGGCGTGGGCGCCTCGGCGTATGCCTCTCCGACGTCGGCCGCGTGGGCGAACTCGACCACGGGGATCCCGAAGGCCCGCGCCCACGCCCCCTCCGCGCCGGGCGACACTCCGCTCACGGCCGCCGCCAAGGCTGCGGCTTCGGCGCGGACGTCGATGGCCGACGCCACCCGCAACGCTTCGAGCGCTTCGAGCGCGCGCATGAGATCGTCGTTCGGCAACGTCACCGCCTCTGCGGATCGAGCGCGAGCC
>JBBQMI010000086.1:0-6826 GCA_038328825.1 Acidimicrobiia bacterium
TCCGGGTTCAGGATCTCCACGTCGGCGGTCGTCTGGATGTCGCCTGCCGTGACATCGCCCGGACCCCGAGCGTCGAGACGCAACGTGACCGGCTCATCCGACGCGCACAGGAGCACGATGTCCTTGATGTTGAGGATGACGTCGGTGACGTCTTCCTTGACCCCAGCAATGGTGTCGAACTCGTGGAGCGCTTCGTCGAAGCGCACCTGCGTGACCGCTGCGCCAGGGATCGACGACAGCAGGGCACGGCGGAGGCTATTCCCGAGGGTGTGGCCGAAGCCGGGCTCGAGCGGTGCGATGGCAAACGACTGAGTGTTTCCGGCGGCCTCGCCGGCCTCGACCTCAGGACGCTGAATGATGAGCATGAGACTTCCCTTACTTGGAGTAGAGCTCGACGATGAGCTGCTCGCGCACGGGCACGTCGATCTGCTCGCGGAGGGGCAGGTCGCGGACGGTCGCCTTGTGATCGGCGGAAGAGACCTCGAGCCACTGGGGCACGGCACGGTCGAGCGTGTCGAGGTTGTGGCGGATGACGATCATCGCCTTGGCCTTCGGGCCGAGCTCGACGACGTCGCCCCGACGCACCTGGTACGACGGGATCGTGACGCGCTTGCCGTTCACCAGCACGTGGCCGTGACGCACGAACTGGCGGGCCTGGTTGCGGCTCGCCGAGTAGCCCGCCCGGAACACGACGTTGTCGAGGCGGAGCTCGAGCATCTGCAGGAGGTTCTCGCCGGTGATGCCCGCCTGTCCGTTGGCTTGCTGGTACAGGTTGCGGAACTGCTTCTCGAGCAGGCCGTAGATGCGCTTGGCCTTCTGCTTCTCACGGAGCTGCAGGAGGTACTCGCTCTCGCGGATGCGGCCGCGGCCGTGCATCCCCGGCGGGTAGGGCCGACGCTCGATCGGGCAGCGCATGCTGTCGCACTTCGCGCCCTTCAGGAACAACTTCATCCGCTCCCGCCGGCAGAGCCGACAGACCGCGCCTGTATACCGAGCCATCAGACCCTCCGCCGCTTGGGAGGGCGGCAACCGTTGTGCGGGATGGGTGTCACGTCTTTGATGCCGAGCACCTCGATGCCCGTGTTCTGGATCGAGCGGATCGCGGTCTCGCGGCCCGAACCCGGGCCCTTCACGACCACGTCGACCTTGCGGACGCCGTGTTCCATCGCCCGGCGCGCCGCGGTCTCGGCCGCGAGCTGCGCGGCAAACGGTGTCGACTTGCGCGAACCCTTGAAGCCGACGTTGCCCGACGACGCCCAGGCGATGACGTTGCCCTGCGTGTCGGCGATCGTGACGATCGTGTTGTTGAACGACGACTTGATGTGCGCGATGCCGTGCGTGATGTTCTTGCGTTCACGACGCTTCGGGCGTCGTCCGCCAGGGGGAGGCTTTGCCATAACTCTGTGTGCTCTCTCTCGTTACTTCCGGGCCTTCTTGCGGCCGGCGACGGTCTTCTTCGGGCCCTTGCGGGTGCGGGCGTTCGTGCGCGTCCGCTGACCACGCACCGGGAGACCCCGGCGGTGCCGGATGCCCTGGTAGCTCCCGATCTCCATCTTGCGCTTGATGTGACCCTGCACCTCGCGGCGCAGGTCACCCTCGACCTTCAGGCCCTGATCGATCCACGAGCGCAACCGCGAGACCTCTTCTTCGGTGAGGTCGCGCACGCGCGTGTCGGGCGAGATCGCGCACGCCTCGCACACCTGCTTGGCGGTGGTGCGGCCGATTCCGAAGATGTAGGTGAGCGAGATCTCGAGACGCTTCTCCCGAGGGATGTCGACACCGGCAATACGAGCCATCGTTTGTCTCCCTAGCCCTGGCGCTGCTTGTGCCGGGGGTTCGTGCAGATGACGCGCACCGAGCCGTGCCGACGGATCACCTTGCACTTCTCACAGATCTTCTTGACCGACGGTCGGACCTTCACTGCTGCCTCATGACTGGGTGTTGGGCTACTTGTAGCGATACGTGATGCGACCGCGACTGAGGTCGTAGGGAGTGAGCTCCACCTGGACCCGATCGCCCGGCAGGATGCGGATGTAGTGCATCCGCATCTTCCCGGAGATGTGCGCCAGCACCTTGTGGCCGTTCTCGAGCTCGACGCGGAACATGGCGTTGGGAAGAGGTTCGACGACCGTCCCCTCGACGAGGATCGTGTCGTCCTTGGGCTTTGCGACGGTGCACCACCTGAAACTGGAACGGGCTGACGTTGAAACGAACGACGGGCGTGTCTGAAAAATGGGCCGAAATCGACCGGCGGGAGGGGGCGCGCCAGAGGTGCACCAGAAGACCGCGGGGCCGACCCGAGATCCTACACCGAGACCGGCCCCGACTCAATGCGGCCGGGTTGGGGTCAGGGAAGGGTCAGGACCTCGGGGCCGTGGTCGGTGACCGCGATCGTGTGCTCGAAGTGGGCCGAGCGCCGGCCGTCGGCGGTCACGACGGTCCAGCCGTCGTCGAGCAGGAGGGTCTCGGCGGTTCCGGCGTTCACCATCGGCTCGATCGCGAGCACGAGGCCCTCCTTCATCTTGTACCTGTTGTTCGGTCCTCCGGCGTAGTTCGGCACCTGCGGTTCCTCGTGCATGGCGGTTCCGATTCCGTGACCGACGTACTCCTTCACGACCGTGAAGCCGGCGCCGACGGCGACGTCTTCGACGGCCGCACCGACCTCTCCGAGCCGCTTCCCGTCGATGACCCGCTCGATCGCGGCGTCGAGTGACGCCTTGGTCACGTCGATGAGCCGCTGCGACTCGTCGTCGACGGTGCCGATCGGGATCGTGATCGCGGCGTCGCCGTGCCAGCCCTCGATGATCGCCCCGCAGTCGATGGAGAAGATGTCGCCCTCCTCGAGCACGGTGTCGTCGGGGATCCCGTGCACGATCACGTGATTCGGGGACGCACAGATCACGGCGGGGAACCCGTGGTAGTTCAGGAAGTTCGATCGCGCGCCGCGGCGCTCGAGCACCTCGCGCGCGACGCGGTCGACGTCGAGCGTGGTTGCTCCCGGCTTCGAGGCCCGGATGCACTCCTCGTGCATCTCGGCGACGACCCGACCGGCCCGGCGCATCAGCGCGATCTGCTCGTGCGACTTCTTGGTGATCATCCGAGGGGCTGCCCGACGCGCGCTTCGATCGCCGCCGCGAGCCGCGACGCGACTTCGTCGCCGCTGCCGACACCGTCGACCACGACCAGGCGACGTTGGCGGCGGTAGTGCTGGACGATCGGGAGCATCTCGCGCTCGTAGAGCTCGAGGCGACGCTCGATCGCCTCCTCGGTGTCGTCCTCGCGCTGGATCACGTTCCCGCCGCACTCGTCGCACGTCCAGTTGTTCGTGGGCGGGTGGTCGACGTGATACACGGTGCCGCAGTCCTCGCACACCCGCCGACCGGCGAGGCGTGCGAGTGCGATCTCGGTCGGCACGTCGAGGGTGGCCACGAGATCCAGGGGCTGGCCGTCGAGCACCCGATCGAGCTGCACGGCCTGGAACTCGGTGCGGGGAAAGCCGTCGAGCACGAACCCACGGTCGAACACGCCGCGTCGGAACTGCTCCTCGACCACGCCGACGACCACGTCGTCGGGGACGAGCTCGCCGCGGTTCATGAAGCTCTCGGCCCCGAGGCCCGCGCGCGTGCCCTCCTTGGCCTCGGCGCGGAAGAGATCACCGGTGGAGAAGTGCGGGACGCCGCGATGGTCGGCGAGGCGGGATGCCTGCGTTCCCTTGCCGGCACCCTGCTTTCCCAGCAGGACGAGACGGGGTCCTCGGGTCATGGCTGCACCGCGCCTACGCGAGGAAACCTTCGTAGTTGCGCATCATGAGCTGACTGTCGATCTGCTTCATCGTCTCGAGCGCGACACCCACGGTGATCAGCAACGCGGTCCCGCCGAACGGGAACTGGCTGATGTTCCAGAACGCGAACACGAGCAGCGGTGTGATCGCGATCACCGCGAGGAAGAGCGCGCCGGGGAGCGTGATGCGGTTGAGGACCTTGGCGAGGTACTTCTCGGTGGGCGGCCCGGGTCGGATGCCGGGGATGAACCCACCCTGCTTGCGGATGATGTCGGCCTGCTGGGCCGGGTTGAAGGCGATGGCGGTGTAGAAGTACGCGAAGAAGATGATGAGCAGCGTTTCCATCGCGATGTAGAACCAACCACGGTTGTTGACCAGGTTGGCGTTGACGAAGTCCTGGAAGCCCTTCCACGGCGTGGCGCTCGCGATCAGGGCCGGGAACGACAGGATCGACGACGCGAAGATGACCGGGATCACACCCGACTGGTTCACCTTCAGCGGGATGTAAGTGCTCTGGCCGCCGTACATGCGCCGGCCGACGACCCGTTTCGCGAACTGCACGGGGATGCGCCGCTGCCCCGACTCGACGAAGACGATGCCGACGATCATCGCGATGCCGATGAGGATGATGGTCGCGAACTGGAACTTGCTGCCCTCGGTGTAGACGGCCGAACCCTGCGCGGGGAGGCGCGACACCACCGACGCGAAGATCAGGATCGACATCCCGTTGCCGATGCCGCGTTGGGTGATGAGCTCGCCCAGCCACATCACCATGGCCGTTCCGGCGGTCCAGATGAGGATGATGAGCATCGCCCGCGGTGCGTTGAATCCCGGGATGAGGTCCTTGCCCTGGAAGCCGGCCGAGCCGAGCAGACCACCCTTGCCCTCGTGCAGCGCGAACACGAACCCCGTCGACTGCACGAGCGCGAGCCCGACGGTGAGGTACCGGGTCCACTGCGTGATCTTCTTCTGGCCCGACTGACCCTCCTGCTGCCACTGCTCCAGCTTCGGGATCACCACGCCGAGGAGCTGCATGATGATCGACGCCGTGATGTACGGCATGATCCCGAGGAAGAAGATCGCGACGCTCGTGATCGCACCGCCGGAGAAGAGGTCGAGGAACCCGACCACGCCGTTGGTGCCGGCGCTGTTCTGCAGCTGCTTGATCGCGGAGAAGTCGACGTACGGCACCGGGATGTGCGTGCCGACCCGGTACACGAAGATGATCAGGATCGTGAACAGGATCTTGTTGCGCAGGTCTGGCACCCGGAACATGTTCCGCAGGCGGGACAGCATGGGGTGCAGACCTCCTCAGGTGTGAGCGGCGCGTCGGGGCCGTGACCGGGCGACGGAGCCGCGAGCCTACCGGTTGGTGAGCGCGTTTCCCTTGGCGGGAGGCCGACGGCCGCCGAACGGCGCCGGCAGGGTCTCGGCCGTGCCCCCGGCGACCACGATCGCCGCCTGGGCGGAGGCCGAGAACGCGTGGGCGTGGACGGTGAGCGACTTCGAGAGCTCGCCCCGGCCCAGGATCTTCACGAACCCGTGCTTGTGGACGAGGCCGCCGGCCCGGAGGGTCTCGAGGTCGACCACGGTGCCCGCGTCGAACTGCTCCAACGCGTCGAGGTTGATGGCCTGATACTCGATCCGGAAGGGGTTGTTGAAGCCCTTGGCCTTCGGCGTCCGCCGGTGGATCGGGGTCTGGCCACCCTCGAAGCCGGGCTTGACCTGGCCGCGGGCATGCTGGCCCTTGTGGCCGCGACCGGCGGTCTTGCCGCCCTTGCCGCCGATGCCGCGCGCGACGCGTCGGCGCTTGGTATTCGAGCCCTTGGCGGGCTTCAGATCATGGATGTGCATCTCGCTCCTTGATGGTCGAATCCGCTGCACCGGCTCGATCGCCCGCCGGCACAACTTCTCACGGTGGCGCGTCCGCCGGCTCCGCTGCTTCTCCTAGACCTCTTCGACTCGTACGAGGTGCGGGACCTTGGCGAGCATCCCGCGGATCTCGGGCTTGTCGGCGTGCTCGACCGTGTGGTCGATGCGCCGCAGACCGAGCGCGCGGAGGGTACCGCGCTGCTTCGGCTTGATCCCGATCTTCGAACGAACCTGGGTGACCCTCAAGACGGTCACGTCACTTCACCTCGGTCACTTCGAGCTTGCCCTTCTGGCGTTCGCGGTACGCGCGGAGCATCCCGCCGGTCGCGACCTCTTCCGGCGACTTGCCACGGATGCGCGCGATCTCATCGGGTCGACGCAGCGAGCGCAGACCCTGGATCGTGGCGCGCGACACGTTGATGGCGTTCGACGACCCCAGCGACTTCGCGAGCACGTCGCCGATGCCGGCCGCCTCGAGGATCGCGCGGGCGGCACCACCGGCGATCACACCGGTACCGGGCGCAGCCGGCTTGAGCAGCACCCGCGCGGCGTCGTGCTCGCCGATGATCGTGTGGGTGATGGTCGAGCCCGCGAGCGGCACCGCGAAGGTGTTCTTCTTCGCTTCTTCCATGCCCTTCTGGATCGCGGCGGGCACTTCCTTCGCCTTGCCGTACCCGAGGCCGACGTTCCCCGCACCGTCGCCGACAACGACGAGCGCGGTGAACGAGAACCGCCGACCGCCCTTGACGACCTTGGCGACGCGGTTGATCGCGATCACTCGCTCTTCGTACTGACCCTCAGCCATCTTCTCTGCTTCCCTAGAACTCGAGACCGGCTTCGCGGGCGCCATCGGCGACCCCTGCGACCCGACCGTGGTAGCGGAACCCACCGCGGTCGAACACGACCGTATCCACACCGGCGGCCTTGGCACGCTCGCCGACCAGCTTGCCGATCGCCTTGGCGGCGTCGACCGTGGCGGTCGGGTTCGTGCGCCGGTCGGCTTCCATCGTCGACGCTGACGCGAGCGTCGTGCCCGCGACGTCGTCGATGACCTGCGCGTAGATGTGCTTGTTCGACCGGAACACGGCCAGGCGCGGCTTCAGAGCGGTCCCTCGGACCTTCTTGCGCACCCGGCGGTGCCGGCGCAGACGATGTTCGTGCGTGCTGATGCTC
>JBBQMI010000087.1:0-6802 GCA_038328825.1 Acidimicrobiia bacterium
GGGTCACCGCGAGATCGGCGGCACCCCAGAAGAAGTCGGGCGTGACTTCCCCCCAAGCGGGTGAGATCGAGACAAGCAGACCAGCACGGCTTCTCCGTTCGATGGGTGCGGGATCGAACGTCTCGACCGATCGAGCGTCGCATCCCAGCTCGCGGTGGTCTTCCCCCAGCGGCGGTGAACCGGCCGGTGAAGTTGTCGGTCTCGTCGTCAACGCTGCTCCCAGTCGACCCACTCGGTCCCGGTCGCTGTGAGGTAGGCGTTGATCGCGGTGCCGAGCGTCGGGAAGAAGTGCTCCTCGCCGATCCGTTCGTCGAGGCCGTAGCTGCGCAGCCGGTCCTTCACCGGGCCCTTCAGCTCGGCGAAGGCGAGCGAGATCTCCCGGGCATCGAGATCGTCGAGCAGCTCACTGATCGCCTCGGCCGCGGTGGTGTCGACATCGGTGATCGGCTCGGCCGCGACGACGACCCACTGCACGGGATCGGCCCTCGCCGCGATGGCGGCGAGGAGCCGCTCCGCGAACAGCTCGGCGTTGGCGAAGAAGAGTGGCGCGTCGAAGCGGTACAGCACGAGCCCCGGGATGAGCGCCGCATCGGGATGTCGTTCGACGTCGTGATAGCCCTTGCGGCCGGAGACGCGACCGAGGATCGCATCGTAGGGCCGCCACGCGCGACGGACGAACGCGCCGAGCGACAGCACGATCGCGACCGCGATGCCCTGGAGCACACCGAGCACGGCGACGCCGGCCAGCGCGGCCAACGAGAGGGCGAACTCCGACCGGCGGACGTTCCACAGCCAGCGCAAGCTCGGGAGGTCGAAGAGGGTGATGCCCGCCGCGATGATGATGGCTGCGAGCGTGGCGGTCGGCAGGTACCGTCCGAGACCGCTCGCGAAGGTGACGACCACGGCGACGGCACCGGCCGCCACGACGCCGGTGACCTGGGTGCGCGAGCCGACCGACTCTGCCACCGCGCTCCGCGACGCCGATGCGCTCACGGGGAAGCCCTGGAACAGCCCGGCGGCGAGGTTCGCGGTGCCGAGCGCGATGATCTCGTGGTTCGCGTCGACGTGTTCACCGTGCTTGGCCGCGAAGCTGCGCGACACGGTCGTGGTGTCGGCAAGCGTCACGAACGCCATCCCCGCTGCCGCGAGGAGGAGCGCGCCGAGGTCGTCGAGACCCACCCGCGGGAACACGGGACGCGGCAATCCCGACGGGATCGCACCGACGACGGTGACGCCATGCGCGGTGAGGTCGAACACCGCGACCGTGACCGAGGCCGCGACCACCGCAACCAGGATCCCCGGCATCTTCGGGAACAGCAGCCGGCACCCGAAGATCACGAGCAGCGAACCGACACCGAGCAGCAGCGAGGGAACGACCGTCTTGGCGTCGCCGATGCCGATTGCGAACGCCCGGGCCTCGTCGAGGAGGCTGCCCGGACGTGCACCGAAGCCGAACAGGCGCGGGAGCTGACCCACCACGATGACGAGCGCGATCCCGTTGAGGAAGCCGACCCGCACCGGCCGGGAGAGCAGCTCGGCGAGGATCCCGAGACGGAAGATGCCGCCGATGATGCAGATCGCTCCCATGAGGAGCGCCAACATGCCGGCGAGCGCCACGGCACTCGCCGGATCGCCCCGCGCACCCACGAGCGGGAGCACCGCCGCCGCGATCAGCGGACCGAGCGCGGAATCGGGGCCGAGCACGAGCAGTCGCGACGGGCCGAACATCGCGTACGCGAGCAGGGCCACGACGGTCGTGTACAAGCCCGTCACCGGCGGGAGGCCGGCGAGCTCCGCATACGCCATTCCCTGGGGGACGAGCAGCGCGGTCAGGACCAGTGCCGCCGTGACGTCTCGTCGCAACCAGCTGCGTCGATAGGTGAGCAACGTGGCGGGCCCCGGGAGTCGACCGAAGACCCCGAGTCGCCCCACCGCGCTATCCCTCGTCGGTTCGCTGCTCCCGGAGCCGGGCCCGGACATAGCGCTCGACGAGCAGCGGCACGAAGTCCCTCACCCGGGCCGATTCGTAGCGGGCGAGCGCAGCCTCGACGGCGCTGGTGACCGCTCCGGCATCGACGGCGTCGACGAACGTCGCCCGCAACGAGGCGACGATGTCGTGGATGTCGTGCTCGAACGCCTGCTCGGTGAGCGTCATCGTCGATTCCCCTTCGCGACCAGAACCTCGACGATCACCGCGTCGGGTTCGGTGCCGATAGGGCCGAAGGTCCCCACGGTCAGCCCTGATCCCGGTTCTCGAGCTCGGTGAAGAGCGCACCCTGCGCAGCTCCCGAGCCCGCCTTGCCCCCGCCCGGTCCGCGCAGAACATAGGCGGCGCCGACCGCGATGACCGCGCCGGCGAGTGGCCCCGCGACGTAGACCCAATAGTCGGTGAAGTCCCGGCCGACCAGGTCGGGGCCGAAGGTACGGGCCGGGTTCATCGACGTCCCCGAGATCGGGCTGCCCCACAGACCGGCCAACGCGATGTACGCGCCGACACCGATCGCGCCGAACAGCCCGACGTTCTGGGCTCCCGATGCGGTTCCGAGGATCACGCTCACGAGGCCGAGCGTGAGGATGAGCTCCATCCAGAACGCGGCGCCGGGCGGAGTAGCCGTGCGCCGGGTAGTTCGAGCCGTAGGTGGCCGAGACGTCGATGACCGCCTTCAGGAAGAGGCACGCCAGGGTCGCGCCGATGAGCTGGACCACGACGTAGCCGGGGACGCGGCACCACGGGAAGTCGCGTCGCAGCGCGAACGCGATGCTCACCGCCGGGTTCAGGTGCGCGCCCGACACCTTGCCCAGGAAGAGGTTGATCCCCTTCCCCATCAGGCCCGGCGCAACGACAGCAGCCTGACGGCTGATCGTGTTCGGGAACGCCTGGCTCATCATCCCACCGGCTGCCGCGACGAGCACGAGGAAGAACGTGCCGTAGAGCTCGGAGAACAGGCGCCGCCACTCCTGCTTCGGATCCTGGAAGTTCTCGATCCGCTCGATGACGCTCTCCGGGACGATCCGCTGGATCGGACCTTCGTCGCTCACGACCGCGCCTCCCGGGTAGTCCTCGCGATGACGTCTGCCATTCATCCAATCGCTCCCCCTCGCCGCCGACATCATCCGCTTCGGGTGATGTCGCCGCGGGACCTCCGTCCGTAGAGTCGGATTGCACGCCCTCCAAAGACCGAAGACGACGTTCAGGAGCCCGCATGGCACCCGCGTTCAACGGGAAGATCTCGCTCGACATCCGCGACTCGACCCCGGACTGGGCCCCGTACCTGGCCCCGAAGGCGACCGACGGCGCCCCCAACGTGCTGCTGCTCGCGTGGGACGACCTGGGCTACGCCACGATGGACACCTTCGGCGGCCCGGTGCAGTGCCCGAACATGGCCCGCATCGCGGACACGGGCGTGAAGTTCTCCAACTTCCACACCACGGCGCTGTGCTCGCCCACCCGGGCGTCGCTGTTGACGGGCCGCAACGCCACGACGAACGGCATGGCAACGATCGCCGAGTTCGCGTCGGGCTTCCCCGGGATCTCCACCCGGATCCCCTTCGAGAGCGGCTTCATCTCCGAGGTGCTCGCCGAGAACGGGTACAACACCTATTGCGTCGGCAAGTGGCACCTCACCCCGGGCGAGGAGTGCAACCAGGCCGCGTTCAAGGGCCGGTGGCCGATCGGCCGCGGGTTCGAGCGTTTCTACGGCTGGCTCGGGGGTGAGACCAACTCCTACTTCCCCGACCTCGTGCACGACAACCACTCGATCGAGCCGCCGGCCCGCCCCGAAGACGGCTACCACCTGGCCGACGACATGGCCGACAAGGCGGTGGAGTTCATCCGCGACGCCAAGGTCATCGACCCCGACAGGCCGTTCTTCATGTACCTGGCCCCGCAGGCCGGCCACGCGCCGCACCTCGTGCCACTCGAATGGGCCGACCGGTACAAGGGTGTGTTCGACGAGGGGTACGAGGCGATCCGCGCCGGCATCCTCGAGCGCCAGATCGCACTCGGGCTGCTGCCCGAGGGCACCGAGCTCTCCCCCATCAACCCCCACGGCGAGCCGACGCGCACCGGGCCCGACGGCCAGGCCTGGCCCCAGCTCGACACCGTGCGCCCGTGGGACTCGTTGAACGACGACGAGAAGCACCTCTTCACCCGGATGGCGGAGGTGTTCGCCGGTTACATCTCGTACTACGACGACCGGCTCGGGCGCGTCCTCGACTACCTCGAGGAGTCGGGCGAGCTCGACAACACGATCATCATCGTCGTGTCCGACAACGGCGCCAGCGGTGAGGGCGGACCGAACGGCAGCTTCAACGAGTGGCGCTTCTTCAACGGTGTGCCCGACACCACCGCGACGACGATGCCGCATCTCGCCGAGCTCGGGACACCGGCGTCGAACAACCACTACAACACCGGTTGGGCGTGGGCGCTCGACACGCCGTTCCCGTACTGGAAGCGCTGGGCCGGCGCCGAGGGCGACGTCGCCGACATGTGCATCGTGTCTTGGCCGGCGAAGATCAAGGCCCAGTCGGAACCGCGACCGCAGTACATCCACGCCGTCGACGTCGTGCCGACCGTGTACGACCTGCTCGGGATCACCCCGCCCGAGGTCCTCAAGGGCTACCAACAGCACCCGATCGAGGGCGAGAGCTTCGCGGCTGCGCTCACCGACGCCGACGCGCCCGGCCGCACGACGCAGTTCTACGCGATGCTCGGTCAGCGCTCGATCTACCACGAGGGCTGGCTGGCGTGCACCGTGCACCCGCCCCTCAGCGGCTGGGGCGAGTTCGAGCACGACGAGTGGGAGCTCTTCCATCTCGAGGTCGACCGCGCGCAGACGAAGAACCTGGCCGCGGATGAGCCGGAACGGCTCGAAGTCCTGAAAGGGCTCTGGTTCTACAACGCGGGGCGCTACAACGGCTTGCCGCTCGACGACCGCACCGCGCTCGAGCAGGTCCTGGCCGATCGGCCGCGCCCCGCGCCGCCGCGGGACCAGTACGTCTTCTACCCGAACTGCGCCGACGTTCCCGAGTCTGCCGGCCCACAGTTGCCCGGTCGTTCGTACACGATCGCGGCGGGCGTGACGGTCGAGTCGACCGATGTCGAGGGAGTGATCTGGGCTGCGGGTGGCGTGCCCGGCGGCCACAGCTTCTACGTGAAGGACGGCAAGCTCCGGTACACGTTCAACTGGATCGGCACCACGTTGCAAGACGTGATCGCCGATCGCGAGCTCACCGCCGGCGCCCACGTCTGTACGGCCGAGTTCGTCGCCGCCGGGCCGAGCACCGACCCGAACATGGCGGGCACCGCGGGCACGCTCACGCTCTACGTCGACGATCAGGTCGTCGGTTCAGGCCCGATCACGACCCAGCCGGGCTACTTCTGCCTGACGGGTGACGGGATCTGCGTCGGTCGTGACAGCGCATCGGCGGTGACGCCCGAGTACCAGGCACCGTTCCCGTTCACGGGTGGCACGATCGACAAGGTCGTGGTCGATCTCTCGGGCACGCCCTACGTCGATCACGAGGCCCAGGTGCGAGCCTGGTTCATGAAGGACTGACGACGGTCGGGATCAGTCTTCGATCTCCTCCCACACCGCCTGTTCGTCGTGCTCCTCCCAGTCGGCATCCGGCAACGCGATCGCCCAGTCGTCCACGTCCCGACCGGACGAGCCGGGGCGGTCCCGACCCGGGCGCGGACGACGGTGCCGGGCGCGAGATCCACGGGTGAACACAGCGGGGCCGTCGTCATGCCCCAGTGCGTCGGGGGATCGCCGGGTCCGATCGAGAGGGAGACGCCGGGGGCCAGCTCGGCGCTGAACCAGAGCGCGAGCGCGTTGGCCGCGCCGGCCTCGTCGACGAGGAGTGAAGTCTCTGCTTCGTGGACCGACTGCGCCTGCTCGAGCGTGACCCTGGCCGCGTCGGTCGTCCACAACCGACCCGGTTCGGAGCGAAGGTCACCCGCGGCGAGGTGCCGAAACGAACCGGAATAGATGATCTCGTTGACGGTCTTGTCGATCAGGTCGTCGAACGTGATGCCGTACGGATTGTCGCGCAGGAACTCCAGGGTCTCCGCGAGGTACCGGTCGTGCGCCAGCGCGGCCCACGCAGTGACGGAGCTCGGGATCATGGTTCCACCCGGCTGCAGCCAGCGGTCCCGCGCGAGGATCACCGGCTCCAGCGTCGCTGCCGAAGCCGAGGCGGCCACGCGCGGGTGCTCTCAGACCGTCCACTTCACGTGCGACTTCCAGGCTCGACCGCTCTACGAGCGCAATGGCTACGAGCTCGTGGGTCGGGTCGAGGACTTCCCGTCGGGAACCGACGCCCTCTGGTATCGCAAGCACCTCGGACGCTGAGGAGCGCAGATGGTCAGCGTCGGTCGCGTCGGTCTTCGCGCCGGTCCTGTCTGCGGTTCACTCCGTGGGCGACGACGGCGGCCGTGCCGACGACGGCCGCGGTACGGGCGACGGGCGCGCCGATCACTCCACGGCGCGCCCTGCGCGCGGGTCGGAGAGGCATGTCAGGCTCCTTCGGTCTCTCGGGCTTCTGCTTCGATCGAGGCGATGATCGCCTGGATCGGAATGCGACCGCCGGCCACGAGTTGACCACCGGCGCGGCGCACCGCGGACGAGAACGGCGCCGCCCAGGTGTTCTCCCAGATGATCACGCCGGCCACGCTGCCCGGGTGCATCGCCGCGGCGAGGTGGACGACGTCGTCTTCGGCCAGTATCTCGGCGATCTGCGCCTCGATCGCCCGCAGCTCGTCGACCTCGTCGAGGTCGTCGAGCTCGAACGCGGTGATGTC
>JBBQMI010000088.1:0-6767 GCA_038328825.1 Acidimicrobiia bacterium
GGCGCCAGCGGCCACGGGGCATGAGCTCGTCGTTGAAGCCGAGCCGGCGCGGATCGGCGAGCGCGAGGATCCGCCACGGCTCGAGCCGGCCGAAGGGCGACCCGTTGCCGGTGATCACGGCCCAACCGATGAGCAGCGCCACGGTGCCGAGCACCGTGAGGGCCACCGACTCGGCCGCGCCGGTGTAGGCGAACGCGTCGGGCGCCGCCACGGGCTGCACGGGTGCCGCCGGCGTGTTCTCGCTGGAGACGAAGGGCGACGCCGACTGCACCGACCCGGTCGCGCCGCTGCCGACGGTCACGGAACCCGTCAGGCTGGAATCGGTGGTGCTGCGGTAGACGAAGGTTCCCTCGGTCGGGAACGTGTAGGTGAACGTCTGGTTGGGCGACATCGGACCCGACTGGAACGTGCCGTCGTCGGCCGACACGTCGTGGGTGGTGGTGCCGTCGTTCGTCCAGATGACGGTGTCGCCCGGGTCGATCTCGAGTGTCGGCGGACCGAAACCGGTGTCGTTGATCGACACGGTCTTGGTGGTCGCGGCGCCGGCGGGCGCGGAGGCGAACACGAGCGCGCCGAGCACGAGCAGCAAGCCGAGGAACAGACGCGCGCGCACGGGGCGCGTCTGTATCGTCGTCGTACCGGCGTCGCCGTCGTGCACACCGCCTCCAAGCTCCACCCTGTCGGGCACCCCGAGGGCAACGGTAGCCTCACCGACCGTGACCCAGCCTGATCGTGTCCTCCTGGTGACGCTCGACCAGTGGCGGGGTCGGTGCCTCTCGATGCTCGGACACCCGGCGGTCCGCACCCCGAACCTCGATCGGCTCGCGTCTCAGGGGATCCTCTTCCGGAACCACTACGCCCAGGCGGCGCCCTGCGGACCGAGTCGGGCTTCGCTGTTGACTGGTCAGTACCTCTGCAACCACCGGGCTGCACTCAACGGCACCCCGCTCGACGCCCGCTTCACCAACGTCGCGCTCGAGGCCCGGGCGCTCGGGTACGACCCGGTGCTCTTCGGCTACACCGACCAGAGTCCCGATCCCCGCGAGCTCGATCCCGACGACCCGCGCCTGCGCACCTACGAGGGTGTGCTCCCCGGCTTCCGGGCCGTGCTCGACCTCCCCGAGCACCTCCGACCGTGGGGTGAGTGGCTCCGTGGTCGGGGCTACGACGTGCCCGACGACGTGCGCGAGCTCTACGAGCCGGAGAGCGACGCGCTCGGCGCTCCGGCGCGCTACCACGCCGACGACAGCGAGGCCGCGTTCCTCACCGAATCGCTGCTCGCGTGGATCGACGAGCAGGGCGACGCCCCCTGGTTCGCCCACGCGGCCTACATCCGGCCGCACCCGCCCTTCGTCGCGCCCACGCCGTACCACGCGTTCGTCGATCCGGCCGACGTCGAGCCCCCTGTGCGTCGCGACACCTGGGAGGAAGAGGCCCGTCAGCATCCGCTGCTCGAGGGCGCCATCGCGATCGCCGCGCTGCGCGGTCCCGACGACGAAGCGGGTGTCCGCCAGCTCCGAGCCACGTACTACGGGCTCATGGCCGAGGTCGACGACAAGGTCGGCCGCCTCTTCGACGGCCTGCGCGATCGCGATCTGCTCGACCGCACGCTCGTCGTCCTCACGTCGGATCACGGCGAGATGCTCGGCGATCACTGGCTCACCGAGAAGCTCGGTTACTTCGACGAGGCGTACCACGTGCCGCTCATCGTGCGCGACCCGCGTGCCGCTGCCGACGCGACCCGCGGCACGGTGGTCGAGCGGTTCACCGAGAACGTCGACGTCATGCCGACGATCCTCGACTGGCTCGGAGCGGAGCCGCCGTCGCAGTGCGACGGTCGATCGCTCCTCCCGTTCCTCGTGGGTGAGCAGCCGGTCGACTGGCGCCGCGAGGTTCACTGGGAGTGGGACTTCCGGGACCTCGTCGGCGCGTTCTCCGACGGCGCGTTCGGACTCACGCTCGAGCAGTGCGCGCTCACCGTCATCCGCGACGAACACGCGAAGTACGTGCACTTCGCCGGCCTCCCCCCGCTGTTCTTCGATCTCGATCGTGATCCCGAACACTTCGAGAATCGTGCCAGCGACCCTGCGTACGCTCCCCGGGTGCTGGAGTACGCGCAGAAGATGCTGTCGTGGCGGATGGAGCACGCCGACCGCACGCTCACCAACCTCGTCGTCACACCCCGGGGCGTGCTCGACTTCCAGCGGGTCCACCGCGGGCCGGGTCGACGAGCGGCGCGCGCGTCGTGAGCGCGAACCCGCCCGAGCCGATCCGACTCGGCGTGGTCGGCGTGGCCGGGATCGGCCAGGCGCACCTCTTCGCCGGTTCGATGCTGCCGGAGTACGACCTCGTCGCCGCGTGCGACATCGCCGAGGCCGCGCGCGACAAGGCCGCAGCCGACTTCGATGCCGTGGCGTACGCCGACGCCGCCGAGCTCTTCGGGAGCGGTGCGGTGGACGCTGTCGTGATCGCCACGCCGCCGTCCACGCATGCCGCGCTGGTCGGCGCGGCCCTCGCGGCCGGGCTGCACGTGTACTGCGAGAAGCCGCTCATGCCGACTGCGGCGGCGGGGCGGGAGCTCGATGGCCTCGCGCGTGCCGCCGACCGGGTCGTCCAGGTCGGGTTGCAGTTCCGCTTCCAACGATCGGCACGGGCCGCGTACGACCTCATCAGGGCAGGCGAGATCGGCGACATCTTCCGGGCCGACCTCGCCGCTACCAACTGGTTCCGTTCGCAGCAGTACTTCGCCGCGGCACCTTGGCGCGGCACGTGGCGCGCGTCGGGTGGCGGCGTGCTCATGAGTCAGGCAGTGCACCAGATCGACACGCTCGTCTGGTTGGCCGGCCTGCCGGCCCAGGTCACCGCGTGGGCCCGTCGGTCCCGTCACGACGCCGAGGTCGAAGACGACGTGATCGCGTTCCTCGAGTACCCCAACGGCGCTCGCGGCACGCTCGTCGCGTCCACGACCGATCCGGTCGGCGTCGACGCGGTCACGGTGCACGGTGAGCGGGGCACGCTCTCGATCGAGGGCTTCCGGTTGCGTCGGGCCACGTTCGGCGACGGCAGCCAGGGAGCGCAGCAGCTCACCGACGAGAGCACCGAAGACTTCGATGTCGTCCCCGTCGAGTGGGTCGACGTCGTCGAACCGGGCGGGAAGTCGGAGTGGTTCGACATGATGCTCGACTGCCACCGCGAGTTCGTCGGCGCGATCCGCGACGGCCGTGCCGCGGCGACCCCACCGGGTGAGGCGAGCCGGGCGCTCGAGCTGATCAACGCGCTGTACCTCTCCGCCGCGCTCGGTGAGCCCGTCACCCTCCCGATCGACGTCGACGTGTACGACACCGTGTTCGAGGACCTGTGCACCGGGGCTCGCACCTTGGCGGAGCGTCGAGGGCGGTCGTGATGACAGGGGAGGGCGGATGATCGCAGAGGACCAGGGGTTCTTCGGTGCCGAGCTGTTCGTCGACGACGCCCGGTTCCTCGTGCACCACACCGACTTCATCGCGCTCGGCTACTACTTCGCCAAGGCGTCGAACAAGCCGTTCCTCGCGTCGGTGGTCGGCCCGTCGGGGCGCAACATGGTCGACGCGCAACCGTCGGACCACGCACACCACCGGGGGGTCTGGTGGGGGCACGGCGACGTCAACGGAGTCGACTACTACCTCGAGGTCCCCAAGGTCGGTGAAGACCACCCGATCGGCACGATCGTGCACCTCGGGTTCGACTCGATCGTCGACGCGACTCCCGCGTTCGGGTTCGTGGAGCAGCTCGAGTGGCGCGAGCCGTCGGGCGCAGTCGTCATCCGGGAACGCCGCTCATTGCAGCTCGACCTGAGTCGGAGCGACCGGTACACACTCGATCTCGAGAGCACCTACACCGCGGTCGCCGACCTCGCGTTCGGTGACACCAAGGAGTCGACGCTCCCGGGTGTGCGGCTCGCCGAACGCCTGACCGTGAACGGCGGCGGACGCATGGTGAACTCGCGCGGTGGCGTCGGCGAGGCGGAGTGCTTCGGGCAGCCGGCAGAGTGGGTCGACCACTCCGTGTCGCGCAACGGCGTCTACTGGAAGCAGTACACCGAGGGGATCGCGATCTTCGACCACCCCGCCAACCCGCATCATCCGGCGGTGTGGTTCACCCGGGACTACGGGCCGCAGTCACCGTTCGAGGGCCACCACTTCATCGGTGCCGCGACGATGGACGCCGGTGTGGAGATGACGCTCCGGCACCGTATCCTCGTGCACGAAGGCGACACCGAAGCAGCCGATGTGGCCGGCGCGTACGCCGAGTACGTCGCCCGGACCGATCCAGAGGGAGACAGCTGATGGCGCCGAAGGTGCGACCCAGGGTCCAGGTGGCGAAGCAGGTGGGCGACGCCCGGGTGGTGAAGCTCGCCGATCAGGAGGAGTTCCGGTCGACCTGCGGCATGCGCCGTGACTTCGTCGACGTCGGCACCGACGAGCCGCTCTGGTTCCACTACATGCGCATCAGCGATTCGCGGAAGCACTTCCATGCCCGGACCACGGAGTACTACTTCGTGATCAGCGGCCGCGGCGAGATGGAGCTCGGTGACGAGACCGTCGCCATCGAAGCGGGCGACATGGTCAAGGTCCCGCCCGGCGTGCGTCACACCTCACGACCGACGACCGACGACGATCTCGAGATCCTCATCGTGGTCCGTCCGCCTTCGGGCTCAGAAGCCCACGAAGAACACTACGACTGAACCGGCACACCCCGGCGGTCGACACCACAGAGCTTCCGCCACCCGCGGGGCACGCGGCCGCGACGCATGACGCCGGCGTCGAGCAGCGTCTCGAGCACCGGTCGGGTCGCGAGCTTCCGCAACTCGATGCGCCGCGGCAGCAGCGCGACTGCCTTCCACGTCTTCCACGTCGGAAGGCCGACGGTCTCGTACACGCCGGGGTGCACGAACGCCTGCCAGAGCTGGTCGATCATCAGGGGCGCGGCGAAGCGCACGCGCTGGCGCTCGATCCACCCGGCCCGTGCCCACGCTTCCGGCAGCACGGTGCGGGCGAACGAGAGGTGCCGCGCTTCCTCCATGCGGTGGTATCGGTTCAGCGCGGCGAGGAGGGGGTCGGTGTCGGGATGATCGGCCGCGAGCTTCTGGAGGAGGTCGGGGATCTCCTCGCCGGCGAGCACCATCACGAAGAGCAGCGCCTCGGTCTTCGCCAGTGAACGGGTGAGTCGGTTGAGGACCCAGTTCGCGAACGGAGTGTCGATCGGGTTCTTCGCCGTCGGAGCGAGCTCGTCGATCAGGCGGATGAACGCCCGGGAGTGCTTCGCCTCTTCGCCGATCTCGTGGAGCATGTAGGTGACGCGCGGATCGGCGAGATCGGGCGCCTCGGCCACCTGTCGGGCGAACCCGGCGGTGAGCACGGCCTCGAAGTGCACGCCCATGGTCAACATCGCCGCGACCTCTTCGCGCGACAGGCGTGCCCGCTGCTCGGCGGTGAGTGTGACTGGTCGCCCGTCGACCACGAGACCGTGGAGGGTCAGGAGCTCGTCGGGGATGACCTGACCGGATCCCAGGGTCCCCCACGCCAGGTGGGTGTCGGGCTCGATCGGCCTCCGGCTCGAGGTGTTGTTGAGCCGGACGACCTTGCCGTCGGCGATCGGGCCGGGACCGGAGAGGGGAGTGGGGAGGGTGACGGTCATGGCCCAGTATCTCCGGCAGGAATCAAAGAGTCAAGAGAAAGCTTCACTTCCATGGTTCAGAGACGGCAGTAAGGTCACGTCCGTGTCGACACCGGTCGAGAACGCCCCGGTCGAGCCCACCGGCGGCACCAAGGGCGATCGCACCCGGAGCCTCCTCCTCGAGATCGCGGTCCGCCGCTTCGCCCTCGACGGGTATCGGCGGACGTCGGTCTCCGACATCGCGCGGGAGGCGCGCCTGAGTCCCGCTGCGGTCTACGCGTACTTCGCGGGCAAGGAGGCGCTGTTCGAAGCCGCCGTCGACCTCGACGCCGGCGCACTGATCGACCGGGCGCGGATCGCGATCGCGGGTACGCCGGTGCGCGCACGCGAAGCGGTCATCCTCGCCGAGCTCGCCGACCACGTCACCGAGCACCCGCTCGCGGCGCGGGTCCTCTCGGGGCAGGAACCGGAGGTGATCGACCGCGTGCTCGACCTCCCGTCGTTGCGGGCATTCAACGCGCAGATCGCGGCCGACATCGCGCACGCCCAGTCGGCCGGTGAGGTCCGCACCGACGTCGACCCGGTCGAGATGGCGAACGGGTTCGAGGCGATCATCCTCACGCTGCTGATGGGCTCGCTCCAGGCGCGCGTCACCGGTGACTCGCGCCTCGCCGTGGGTGCGCTCGCGGTACTCGACGCTGCGCTCCGCCCTTCGCCCTGAAGGTCGAAACCGCTGCTTGATGGGCGGTCTACGCCGCGGGCTCCGACTTCGAGTGTGAGAGCGCGGCCACGACTTCGTCGGCCGCTGCGACGATGTCGTCGTGCGCGGCCTGCGCCTCGGCCGCGAGCTCCGACGATGCGCGTCGCAACGAGTCGGCGCGCTCGGCTGCGATCGCCGCCTGCTCGAGTGCCTCCTGCGCGGCGGCGCGAGCAGCCTCTGCGCGCGTCGCCGCTTCGTTCGCGTCGCGGGCCGCCTGCTCCTGCGCCCGACGAGCCTCACCCGCGCGCACATCGGCGACGCGGATCGCCTCGGCGCCGGCCTCGGCCTTGCGGAGCTGAGCCTCGACATCGGCGCGGTGCGCGTTCGACTCGTCGAGGCGGCGTTCCGCATC
>JBBQMI010000089.1:0-6742 GCA_038328825.1 Acidimicrobiia bacterium
GGCGGCGGGCTGACTCGAGCGCGCGGGTCGCCATGTCCATGAGCTCCCCACCACTGAGCGCGTGCGACGGGTAGCAGGCGATGCCGGCCGAGATCGTGAGGGAATCACCGACGGGGCTTCCGTGGAGCGCGCCGCGGACGCGTTCGGCGGCCCATGCCGCGCCCGACTCCGCGGTGTCCTCGAGGACGGTTGCCGCCTGCGTGTCGGCGATGCGGCACGCGGTATCGCACTCGCGCAGCGTGCGTCGGACGACGTCGCCCAGCACCCCGAGCGCCTGCTCTCGGACCGCGGGTTCGGCGGCGTCGAGGCCGTCGAGCTCGAAGATGACGACCGACACGGGCTGCAGCTGACGCCGCGCCGCGGCGACGCGCTGTTGCACGATCACCGGGAAGAACTGCTCGTCGAGCAGGCCGGACACGTTGTCGAAGACGGGCTCGCGCATCGGACGCACGGGTCCGGAACCCGCGCCGGCGCCGACCGGCTGAGCGACGGGGTCGGGGAGGTCGGAGGTCCGGCGGCGAGCGGTCTCCTCTGCGAACACGGCCGCGAGGGCATCGAGCTCGCGGCGCAGTTGGCGACGGTCGTCGCGGGCCCGTTCGAGCTCGTCGCCGGCGGTGCGGGTCTGGGCCGCAAGGGCGGCCGCGGCGACCGCGGCGATGACGCCCGCGATGCCGGCGACCACACCGAGCACGGCCTGACCGAGCACCACGCTCAGCACTCCGCACACGAGCGCGGCGAAGCCTGCAGCGAGAGAGAGGGCAAGCCTCCGGTCGATCATGGCTTCTCCATCGGCTCGCTCGTGCCCGGACGTGAGCCGTTTCCCCCGCCGTTCCCCCGATTCGCCGGGTCCGACGGGGTGGCGGACCGGCGGTGGGCGATGCCGAGTTCGGCCAGGTCGGCCATGATCGCCGACAAGCGAAAGTCTTTCGGTGTGTAGATCCGGGCGACTCCAGCCGCGAACAGCCCCGGCTGGTCGATCTCGGGGATGATCCCGCCGACGACCACGGGGGTGTCGAGACCGGCCTCCCGCATGAGCCGGATGGTCTCGGGGACGAGCGCGACGTGCGAACCCGAAAGGATCGACAGGCCGACGACGTCGACGTCTTCGTCGCGCGCCGCGGCCGCGATCTGGGCGGGCGTGAGCCGGATGCCCTGGTACACGACCTCCATGCCTGCATCGCGGGCCGCGACCGCGATCTGTTCCGCGCCGTTGGAGTGACCGTCGAGACCCGGCTTGCCCACGAGCAGCCGCACCGGTCCGCCGAGCTCGGCCGCGGCCGCCTGCACCCGGTCGCGGACCTCGAGCATCTCCGGTCCGGGCGCGGCACCGACCGCGCCGACGCCGGTCGGGGCGCGGTACTCGCCGAACACTTCGCGCAACGCACCGGCCCACTCGCCAACGGTGCCACCGGCACGGGCGAGATCGATGGTCGCCGACATCAGGTTCTCGGTGGTCGTCGCGACCTCCCGGAGTCGCCCGAGCGCGCGTGCCACCGCGACCGCATCGCGATCGACCCGCCACTTCTCGAGCGCGTCGATCTGTTCCTGCTCCGCCGCGGGGTCGAGCACGAGGATGCTGGCTTCGCCGTCGGGCGATCCGGTGAGCGGTGACGGTTCGGTCTCGGTGAAGCAGTTCACGCCGACGACCGAGATGTCGCCCGACTCGATGCGGCGCACACGTTCGGCGTGACTCTGCACGAGTCGACCCTTGATCTCGTCGATCATGGCGAACGCGCCGCCGCCGTCGAGCACCCATTGGAGCTCGGCCTCGGCTGCCTCGACGAGCTCGCGGGTCTTGGCCTCGATGACCGTGGATCCCGCGAAGATGTCGCCGTACTCCAGCAGGTCGGTCTCGAACGCGAGCACCTGCTGCATGCGCAACGACCACTGCTGGTCCCACGGGCGGGGGAGGCCGAGGGCCTCGTTCCAGCACGGGAGCTGGATCGCGCGCGCCCGGGAGTCGCGCGCCAGTGTGACGCCGAGCATCTCGAGCACGATGCGCTGCACGTTGTTCTCGGGCTGGGCCTCGGTGAGGCCGAGTGAGTTGACCTGCACGCCGTAGCGGAACCGGCGCAGCTTCTCGTCGATCACTCCGTAGCGCTCGAGGCAGATTCGGTTCCACATCTCGGTGAACGCGCGCATCTTGCAGACCTCTTCGACGAAGCGGATGCCCACGTCGATGAAGAACGAGATGCGGCCGACGACCTCGGGGAACTCCTCGGGTGAGACCTGGCCCGACTCGCGCACCGCGTCGAGCACACCGACGGCAGTCGCGAGCCCGTACGCGAGCTCCTGCACGGGTGTCGCGCCGGCTTCCTGGAGGTGGTACGGACACACATTGATCGGGTTCCACCGGGGCATGTTCGCCACCGAGTGGGTGATCACGTCGACGGTGAGGCGACGCGAGGACTCGGGGGGGAAGATGTAGGTGCCTCGCGACAGGTACTCCTTCACGATGTCGTTCTGGATCGTGCCCGCGAGCTGCTCGCCCGCCACGCCGCGTTCCTCGGCCATCGCCACGTACATCGCGAGCAGCCACATCGCGGTCGCGTTGATCGTCATCGAGGTGTTCATCTCCTCCACCGGGATCTGGTCGAAGAGGGTGCGCATCTCGCCGAGGTGCGGAACCGGGACGCCGACCTTGCCCACCTCGCCGCGTGCGAGCGGGTCGTCGGGGTCGTAGCCGGTCTGTGTCGGGAGGTCGAAGGCGACGCTCAAGCCCGTCTGACCCTTGGCCAGGTTGTTCCGGTACAGCTCGTTCGAGGCTCGCGCCGACGAGTGACCCGAGTACGTCCGGATCACCCAGGGGCGGTCGCGCTTCACCTGCTCACGCTCGGTCACGGCGACCATTCTCTCCGCGTTCGGGGCTCCTGTCACACCTGCTCGATTGTCGAATCCGCTGCGCTGCCTCGATCGCTCACCCGTTCACGGTCCATGAACGCCGTCCGTCGGCTCCGCACCTTCTCCTGCCGGGCTGGTACGTGACGGGAGCAGGGGCATGATCTCGGCCGGCGGCTCGGGTCCGTCGAGGAACTCGAGGATCATCCGGTTCACCGCCTCCGGCTGCTCCATGGGCACCGCATGTGATCCGCCAGGGACGATCGCGAGCCGGCCCCGGGGAAGGCGTCGGAACATCTCGACCGAGTGCGAGGGCTCGATGCAGTCGTCGTCGCCGGCGAGTATGAGCGTGGGCGCGTCGATGTCGGCCAACCGGTCGGTGAATTCGAGCGGCGCTTCCCACCAGAGGTGCTGGATCTTGTCGAGCACGACCGGCCAGTGCTCGACACCGTCGGGTGTGACTCGCTCGTAGTCAGCGCGCATCAGGTCGACGAGCGGGGAGTCGGGTCCGAGGGTGGCCCGCGTCTCCGCGGTGTACGCGTCGGAGCTCGCGTTGCCGCCGATGCTCACGATCCGGCCGACGAGGTCGGGCCGCGCGATCGCGACCATGAGCGCGAGGATCCCGCCGTCGCTCCAACCGACGATGTGCGCGCCGATGAGGTCGAGCGCCTCGATGCACGCGATCGTGTCGTCGCGCATCGCCTCGTACGTGATCGGCCCGTCGGCGTCGGCCGTGCGGCCGTGGCCGCGACGGTCGATCGACACGACGCGGTGGTGCTCGGCGAACGCCGGTGTCTGCGACCCCCAGCTCTCCGACGACTCCAGACCCCCATGGAGCAGCAGGATGGTCGGGCCGGAGCCGAGTTCCTCGTAGTGGTGGTGGACCCCGTTGGCGACGACGGTGGCCACGACGGGCGGTCTACTTCCGGTAGTCGTAGAAGCCGAGCCGCGTCTTGCGGCCGAGCCGCTCGGCGCTCACCATGCGCTTCAGCATCGGCGCCGGTGCGTAGTTCGGGTCCTTGAACTCGGCGTACAGCGCCTCGAGGATCGCGAGGCTGGTGTCGAGTCCGACGAGGTCGAGCAGCTCGAGCGGCCCCATCGGGAAGTTGCAGCCGCCCTTCATCGCCGCGTCGATGTCGTCGCGCGACGCCACGCCGGCGTCGAGCAGGCGCACCGCGTTGTTGAGGTAGGGGAAGAGGAGCGCGTTCACGATGAAGCCGGCCTGGTCGAGCACCTGCACCGGGTTCTTCCCGCACGACTCGGCGAACGCGGTCGCCGCGGCCGCCGTCTCGTCGGACGTCGTGATCGCTCTCACGACCTCGACGAGCGGCATGGCCGTCGCCGGGTTGAAGAAGTGGATGCCACAGACCTGTTCGGGGCGCCCTGTCTCCATCGCCATCTCGACGACGGGGAGCGTCGACGTGTTCGTGGCGAGGATCGCGCCGGGCTGACAGATGCGGTCGAGCTCGCCGAAGAGGTGCTTCTTCACCGCCAGGTCCTCGACGACCGACTCCAGCACGAGGTCGCAGTCGGCGAGCTCACCGAGATCCGTGACCGCGCGGACCCGACCGAGGAGGGTGTCGCGCTCGGCCGCGTCGAGGCGACCCTTGTCGACCTGGCGGGCGAGCGACTTCTCGAGACCGGCGACCATCGCGTCGGCCGACGTCTGGCTCCGGCTGCGCAGGATCACCTCGACCCCGGCCTTCGCCACCACCTCGGCGATCCCCGAACCCATGATCCCCGAACCCACGATCCCGAACCGCTTGACCGCCATGTTGCTGCTCCCTGCGACCGACTGTGCCCTGACCCCCGGGCGGTCGGGCAGGTTACCGGTCGGTAGGTGCTCCTGGCCATCCTGTCTAGGCTCGCCGGATGAGTACGCAGCGGGTTCCGGGCACGTTGGCGTTGATCGGCGGGGGTGAGTGGCTCCCCGAGTGCCGCGACTTCGACGCCGCCCTGATCGCGGCGAGCGACGCGAAGGAAGTCGTGGTCCTCCCGACCGCGGCCGCGTTCGAGCACCCCGAGCGCACCGTCGAGCGCGCCGAGGCCTACTTCGCCGAGCTCGATCTCCCGGTGTCGCCGCTGCGGGTCCTGCACCGCACCGAGGCCGAAGACGCCGACAGGGCGGCCGACCTGCGCAAGGCCCGACTGATCTACGTGGCCGACGGATCGCCGCTCCACCTGCGTTCGGTGCTGAAGGACTCGCTCCTCTTCACCGCGCTTCTCGACGCGTACCGGCGGGGTGCCACGATCGCCGCATCGGGTGCCGGGGCCACGGTGCTGTGCGACCCGATGGTCGATCCCCGCGGCGGTGCCTACACGGTCGGTCTCGGTGTGGTGACGAACCTCGCGGTGTTCCCGTACCACGGCAGCGCCGCCGACCACATGCGGGAGCGGTCGATCGACCTGCTCCCAGGAGGAGCGGTGCTCGCCGGGATCGACGCCTCGACCGCGCTCCTCCGCGAGCCCGACGGCGCGTGGAGGGTGGCCGGGGCGGGTGCGGTGACGCTCTACGGGGCCGACGTCGACGTGTCGGCGGCGTTCGCGGCGCCTTCGGTGATCGACACCTTGAAGATGTAGACGTTGCGGGTGGGCGGGCCGTCGCCCGCAGCCGGCGCGAACGACTCGATCTTGGTCGCGACCTTCTGGCCGCTGGTGACGCTCCCGAACCGCGCGTAGTCGTTCGGGAGCGATGCTCCGTTGGGCCCGGTGACGATGAAGAACGTCGAGCCGAAGGTGCCCGCCGGATCGGTGCCGGACTTGGCAGCTGCGAGGGCGCCGACCGGGTAGTTGTCGGTGGGAACCTCGCCGTTCACCTTGTAGCCCGGGCTGTTTGCGCCGCGACTGCCACCCTGGATCACGAAGTTGGATGCGGCCCGCTCGATCGGTGTGCCGTCGTAGTAGCCGTCACGCGCGAGGAAGACGAAGTTGTTGGTGGCCACGGGCGCGGCCACCGGATCGAGGGCGAGCGTGACGGTGCCACAGCTCGTGTCCATCTTCGCCGTGTAGCTCTTCGTCGGATCGATGGTCTGGGGCGGGGCGCTCGGGTACAGCTTCTCACCCGCCGTCTTGTCGGGCTTCTGGTCGGTGCAGGTGACACCGCCGGACTTCGCCGACGAGTTGGAGTCGTCCTTGCTGGTGATGAACGAGAAGATCGCCACCCCGGCGATGACGACGACCGCGAGGATCCCGAAGGACCGCAGGCTGCGCATGAGCCGCTGACGCTTGGCCGCCTGGGCCTGGGCCTCCCGGGCGGCTTCCCGGTTCTGACGCTGACGTTCGCGTTTCGCTGCTTTCGACACGGCGGAGGATTCTACGCACGCGCCACTCCGCTGAGCCGGTCGGGCCCGAATGCTTCGAAGCGGCTGGGGACCCACCGGTACGATGCTCGGTCGTGGGCTTGCTCGTGCAGAAGTTCGGCGGCACGTCGGTCGCCGATCCCGAACGCATCAAGGCGGTGGCCGAACACGTCGTCCGGACCCGTCGCCGGGGCGACGATGTCGTCGTGGTCGTTTCCGCCATGGGCAAGACCACCGACGATCTCCTCCGGCTCGCCCACGAGGTCGCCCACGCGCCGTCGGCCCGAGAGATGGACATGCTGCTCACCTCGGGCGAGCGGATCTCGATCGCGCTCCTCTGCATGGCCCTGAACGACCAGGGCGTCCCGGCGCGGTCGTTCACCGGATCCCAGGCCGGCATCGTCACCGACACGACGCACGGCAAGGCGAAGATCGTCGAGATCCGCCCGGGTCGTGTGCGTGAGGCGCTCGACGCCGGCGACGTCGCCGTGGTCGCCGGGTTCCAGGGTGTGTCAACCGAAGCCAACATCACCACCCTCGGTAGTGGTTGTTCCGACACCACGGCCGTAGCGCTCTCCGAGGCCTTTGGCGCGGATGCCTGCGAG
>JBBQMI010000090.1:0-6737 GCA_038328825.1 Acidimicrobiia bacterium
CCGGACCCCGCGCCGGAGTCGCCAGGCCGACCTGCTCCCCACGACCGCGCAGTCGTCGCGACCGTCGAACCCCGCGAGCGCGGCGGCGCTGACGCGCGCCGAGCGCCGCCGACGCGGCACCCGCCCCGCGCACCGCAGCACCCGTCGCTGACAGGCACGACCTTGCGCGTGCACTGGTTCCTCCCGACGGGCGGCGACTCGCGTGACGTGCTGCCGGGAAAATCGGGGCGGGCGCCCGACCTCGCGTACCTCACGCAGGTCGCGCAGGCGTGCGACCGGCTCGGGTACGACGCGATGCTCACGCCGTGTGGGACCGGCTGCGAAGACGCCTGGCTCGCGACCGCGGCGCTGATCCCCCTCACCCGACGGATCCGCTTCCTCGTCGCGTTCCGCCCCGCGCTGCTCACCCCGACGCTCGCCGCGCAGATGGCGTCGACGTACCAACGGCTCTCCGGTGGTCGGCTCCTCGTGAACATGGTGACCGGGGCCGAACCCGTCGAGCTGGCGCGCTTCGGCATCCACGACGACAAAGCGACGCGCTACGAACAGACCGGCGAGTTCGTCGAGGTGCTGCGCGGGGCCTGGAGCGGTGAGCCGTTCGACTTCGCAGGTGAGCACTACGAGGTCGAGGGCGCGACCACGCGTGAGGTGCCCGATCCGGTGCCCGAGATCTGGTTCGGCGGCGCGTCCGACGCAGCGGAACGAGTCGCGGCCCGCCACGTCGACGTCTACCTCGCCTGGGGAGAACCACCTGCGCTCGTGGCGGAACGGGTCGAGCGCATGCGCCGACTCGCCGCCGACGTGGGCCGGTCGCTGCGCTTCGGGATCCGGTTCCACGTGATCGCGCGCCCGACCGCCGACGCCGCGTGGGCGTTCGCCGACGGCCTCCTCGCCGGTATGGACCCCGACGCGATCGCAGCCGCACAGCGCGACTTCGCCGCGACGCAGTCGGTGGGTCAGCAGCGGATGGCCGCGCTCCACGGGGGCGACACCGAGCGCCTGGTCGTGCACCCGAACGTCTGGGCCGGGATCGGACTCGTGCGCGGCGGGGTCGGGACTGCGCTCGTCGGTTCCTTCGACGAGGTCGCCGACCGCATGGTCGAGTACCACGACCTCGGCTTCGAGGAGTTCATCCTCTCCGGCTACCCCCACCTCGAAGAGGCGTACTGGTTCGGCGAAGGGGTGATGCCGCGGCTCCGCGAGCGCGGACTGCTGCCCGAGCTCGACGTCGGCGGCTCCGGCACCGTCTTCTCGTTCCGGTAGGGGACACGTGCGCATCGGTCTCCTCGTGGTGGGTCACGTCGACGCAGCCAGCCGCGACGTCGCGGGCGACTACCCGCAGTTGTTCGGATCCCTCCTCGCCCGCCACGGTGTGGACCTCGTCGAGTACGACATCTCGGAGGGACGCCTCCCCGACTCGATCACGGAGTGCGACGGATGGCTGTGCTCACCGAGCCGCAGCTCGGTCTACGACGACCTCACCTGGATCACGCCGGCCGAGGATCTCCTGCGCGAGCTGATCGCCGCCGAGCAGCCCTACGTCGGCATCTGCTTCGGGCACCAGCTGCTGGCGCAGGCGCTCGGCGCGCCGGTGACGCGTTTCCCCGGGGGCTGGCAGGTCGGCGCGCAGACCTACGAGCTCGTGCAGTCGCGCCCGTGGATGGACCCGCCGCTCGAGACCGTCACGCTCATCGCGAGCCACCAGGATCAGGTCGTCGCCCTCCCCGACGGCGCCGAACTGCTCGCGCGCGGCGTCGACGGCGAGAGTGCCGTGGCCGGCTTCACCGTCGGCGAACGCGCCTGGACCCTCCAGGCCCACCCCGAGTTCGCGGCGCCGCTCGCCGACCACCTGCTCTCGCGTCGGGTCGGGTTGATCGGTGCCGAGAAGGTCGCCGCGGGGCGCGCCTCGCTCGCGACCCCGCTCGACCGCGAGGTCGTGGGCGCCTGGATCGCCGGCTTCTTCGCGAGCTCGTGACGCGCTACGCGCTGCGGAAGCGGGTGTCGAGCATGACGAGCTGGTCGACGATGACCGGGTCGGCGCTCGGGCCGTAGCCGGAGGTGAACGTGCCGAGCGCGTCGCATTCCGGACAGCGGAGCCCGAGGAGGATCGCTTCGTCGTCGGGGTCACTGGCGCCCTCGAAGCGGACCACCCGTTCGACGAGTCCGCGATCGGCGCCGTGCCTACAGTGGGAGCGCGGGCAGTGGATGCCCTCCGCGTCGATCTTGAATTGGCCGATGTAGCCCTCGGCTTCGAGCTCGTCGATCGCCTCGACCATCGTCGCCGGTTGCCGCGGCTGGGTCATGTGTCCTCCGGGTCGGTTCGGCGCAGGCCGGGCGCGGCGCGGCCCGCGACCAGCGGCAGGTCGAGATAGGTCTTGATCCCAGACGGCGCCGCACATGCCGCCGGGATCGCGTTCACGCAGTGCATCGCGGTCGCGACGATCCCGGGATTGCGCGCCAGGCCGGCCTCGATCGACACCGGGTGCAGCCCGTGGAAGGTGAGGTCGACGGGTGGGTCGCCGGTGATCTCGACCTCGAAGCGCTCGCCCTTCGGTCCGAACTCCCAACCGGGGTCGAGGTGGCCCTCGCCCATCAACCAGTTGACCGCGGCTGTCACGACCGGAACGCCGTCGACCGTGCCCGTCCACACGAAGCGCTGCGCGGCCACGAGACCGGCCTCGATGACACCGATCGGTGAGTCGACGGGTGCGGTCGCGACCGCGACTTCGTGTTCGACGAGTGGCTCGGGATCGAGCGCGAACCCGAGCACGTCGCCGACCATGCGCACCGATTGCAGGAACCCGGTGCCGAGGAAGCGCGCCATGGGGCTCGCCATCGCCGCCTCGGGCGTGGCGCCGAAGAGCATGATGTCTCGGATCACGTCGGGTGCGCCGTAGGTGCGGATGTCGGAGAACTCCTCGGCGCGCACGTGTGTGATCGCGTGCGAGAGCGCCGAGACCATGAGCGGGAACCGCTCGGTTATGCCACCGGGGTGGATGCCGGTGCCGTGCAGGGTGGAGTGGCCGGTCGCGCACGCCTGCCCGAGGGCCCGGACCTCATCGGTGTCGGGCGGGTAGAACCAGCCGAGCGGGGTCACGACGCTCGCGCCCGACGCGAGGATGCGGCCGAGCACCGCGGTGTCGGCGATCACCGGGCTGTAGAGCACGCAGTCGGCGCCGAGCGCGAGCAGCGCGTCGGCGTCGCGCGTCGCGCGAATTCCGGTGGGCGGTCGGCCGACGAGGTCGCCGACATCGACTCCATCCTTCGACTCGCTGTGCACCCAGCACCCGACGAGCTCGAGGTCGGGGTGGTCGAGGATGCCCTCGATCGCCGCCCGACCGACACCTCCCGTTGCCCACTGGATCACGCGGTAGGTCACGGCGCGACCGTACCGCTCGTTGGGGGCGGGCGATCTAGTGCGAACGGAGGGCTGCGACCGCGGCCGACGGGTCAACCCCCGGAGGGAGGTCACCCGCGTCCACCGGCTCCCCCCACCCCGTCGCGAACGGGAGCACTCCCGCCCAGACGGGGAGGTCGATGTCGACGTCGTCGTCGATCGGACCACCGGTCCGGATCTTGGCCGAAGCCTCGTCGATGGGCAGGCGGAGCACCGAGGTCTGACGGAGCTCGGCCGGGTTCGGCTCCCGCGACTCGGCCCAGCGTCCCGGCGTGAGGTGCTCGGCGATCGTGCGCAGTCCGCGCACCTTCTCGTCGCCTTCGACCGCGTGGGCCCGGCCGAGGACCACGACGGATCGATAGTTCATCGAGTGGTGGAAGGTCGAGCGCGCGAACACCAGGCCGTCGACGATCGTGGCCGTCACGCAGACGTCGACGCCGCCGGCGAGGGTGCGTTGGAGGCGGCTCGCCACGGAGCCGTGCAGGTAGAGCGCGTCGCCGTCGCGTCCATGCAGCATCGGGAGGACGATCGGTCGTCCGCCCGACACGAGCCCGACGTGACTGACGAGCGCGGCGTCGAGGATCGAGTGGATCGTGTCGGAGTCGTAGCGCCCGCGATCGGCGACGCGCCGGACGCGGCTGGCCTCGGATCGGGGTTCCCGCATCCGACGAACGTAGGCCGATTCACCAGGATCGCCCGGGCGAATTCCGTCAGCGCGGGTCGTCGCAGTCGAGGTTCCAGTGCCACGATCGCGAGCACGAACGTCCCGCCCGTCAGCCGTGCTGGCGGAAGTACGGCTCGTCGGGACGGGAACGCTTCTCCACGAGGATGAAGATGTTGTCCCACGGATCGGTGAACCAGGTCGTGCGGAGTCCCGCGACCTCGGCGATCCCTGCCACGAGGAACCGAACCCCTGCGGCCTCGAGCGCGGCACGCGTTCCGACGATGTCGTCGCAGACCAGGCCGATGTGGGTGAGACCGAGATGCAGCACCGAAGGTGCACGCGTCGGACCGGGCGCGGCGGCCTCGGGGTACTCGATGATCTCGAGCACGTGATCGCCGTCGGCGCCGAAGCCCACGATCGCCGCGTTCACCACGACCGGCTCGGGGACGAGCTCGCCCATGTCGTGCGCAATTGCGTCGCCCTCCATCCGGTACGGCGGCGACAGCAGCTCGAGGCCCAGTACCTCGTGGTACCACGCGACCGCAACGGCGACATCGGCCACCCGCACCGCGGTGTGGGCGAGCGCGGTGATCACGAACGCGTGGAGAACGCGTCGAACATCGGGCGGAGCCACGCGTCGTCGGACGCGATCGAGCGCCACCCCGCCAGCATCCCCTCGCTCATGTCGTCGCACCCGTACCGCAACGGCCCGTCGTCGTCGACGATCGCGTCGACGATGCGGCGCGCGGCCTCCTCAGCCGGCGTGTACGCGTCGCGGATGCCCTGACGCGACGCCCACATGCTCTCCGCGAGCGACCGGTACCGCGTGTCGTCGATCGCGGGCGACGGTCGGTCGGACGTGGTCAGCATGTCGGTCACGATCGGGCCGGGCATGATCTCGACGACCCGGATCCCGAACTGCCCGACCTCGGCCTGGAGCGACTCACCGATCGCGCCGACCGCAGCCTTCGACGCGCGGTAGGCGCCGAGGAACGGAACCGGGGCGAGGATCGAGGACGACGTGACGTTGGCGATCACGCCGCCTCCCGTCGCGCGCATGATCGGAACAGCGCGCTTCGTGACCTCGACGAGCCCGAACACGTTGGTCTCGAAGAGCTTGCGCCAGACCTCCGAGGGCATCGTCTCCAACGGGAGGTTGTCGTCTTCCACGCCGGCGTTGTTCACGAGTACCCGCAGATCCGACGGCAGCACGATCGACTCGGGGTCGTTCACATCGAGCCGCTCGACCCGGAGTCGACCAGCGCCGGCGGCCTCGAGGCCCTTGCCCGCGGCCGGGTCGCGCATCGTTGCCACCACGTCGAACCCCCGCCCGGCGAGCTCGACGGCGGTCGCCCGTCCGATGCCCCGACTCGCGCCGGTGACGACAGCCGTTCCCTTCGGTTCCATCCGGTCCCCCGTTGCATCGCGCGTGGTCATCTGACGGCGCTGTCGGGGAGTGTACGGCTGGCGCCTGGTTGGCTCCCTGCAAGACCGAGTTCACACAGGCGTACGGACCGGGCCTCCGACCGCGCACACGCCGCCACCACCATGGCTCGGATCGCGGGGATCCGGGCGAACATCACCGGCACGAACATCGTCGTCGATGGCGGCCTGACCCACGACCCCCACATCTGATCGTTCGAGCGCTCTAGCATCGTCGGTCATGGCGACGAAGACGCTCACAGTCGAACCGCTGACCGCCACGATCGGCGCGGAGATCGGCGGGATCGATCTCGCCGACGAGCTCCCCGACGCGGTCATCGAGGAGATCCGCCAGGTGCTCCTCGAGTGGAAGGTCGTGTTCTTCCGCGACCAGCACCGCCTCGACCGGGAGCGCCACATCGCGTTCGGCCGACGGTTCGGCGACCTCGAGGTCCATCCCCTCACGCCCGACGACGGCGCGAACCCCGAGGTGTTCGTCATCCCGGCCGGCGGCACGTTCCGCGCGCCCGAGGTGTGGCACAGCGACGTCACCTGGCGACCCGAGCCGTCGCTCGGGTCCATCCTGCGCGCGGTCGAGCTGCCGCCGATCGGAGGCGACACGCTCTGGGCCGACATGGGTGCGGCCTACGACCTGCTCGACGACGCGTTCCGCGCCCGCGTCGACGATCTCGTGGCCCTGCACGACTTCACGCGCACGTTCGGCTTCGGGAAGTCACCTGAGGAGCAGGCGCGCATGCGCGAGCAGCACCCGACCGTGGAGCATCCCGTGATCCGCACCCACCCGGAAACGGGCCGCCGCACGATCTACGTGAACCACGGGTTCACGTGCGGGATCTCGGGGATGGACGACGACGAGTCGCAGCGCGTGCTGCGACGGCTCGAGCACCAGGCCGAGCTGCCCGAGATCCAGTGCCGCTTCCGGTGGAAGCCGGGGAGCGTCGCGTTCTGGGACAACCGCGCGACGCAGCACTGCGTGAGCAACGACTTCCTCCCGGCCCGTCGGATCATGGAGCGCGTCACCGTCGCCGGCGACAGGCCCTATTGAGGGGTCAGAGACCTCTGGCCGCGCGCTGCACGCGACGCCAGACTCCGCGGTAGGCCTCGATCCCGTCGCCCGCCAGCCAGGCGACGGGTCCGGCGGCGATCGCGACTCGTTCCGGCACCGTGCCCCAGACCTCGACGCCGGCTTCGATCCACGCGTCGACAGTGTCCTGGTAGTCGCGGGTGACCGTT
>JBBQMI010000091.1:0-6707 GCA_038328825.1 Acidimicrobiia bacterium
GTTGCCGACGCCGATGCCGATGTTCACGACGGTGACGCTCTGGTCGTTGGCGCTGCCACCGACGACGGTGACGCCCTGGACGATCTGGGTGTTGCCGAGGAGGCCGGTGACGTTGGCGTTGCCGGTGCCGATCCCGGCCTGCCCGGCGACACCGAGCGAGGGGCCGCCTGCCGCACCGGCCACGTTGGTGCCGGAGTCGGCGATGCCGACGCCGATGTTGATGATCAACGCGACCTGGAGAACATCGACCTGCCCGTTGCCGGTGGCCGCGATGTTCGTGATCTGCGCGATCCCGCCGGTCGAGTTGGTGCCCTGCGACGCGGCGCCGCCGCTCGTGACGCCCGCAGCTCCGGCCGGTGTGCTCGTGCAGATGAGGACCACCTGGGTGCCGCTCGTGGGGCAGGGCTCGGCCTGGACGCCGCCCGCGGTGCCGTTGCCGATCGCGGTGTTGCCGCCGCTGTTGCCGACTCCGGTGCCGGTCGAGTCGACCGTGGTGCTCTGGTCGGTCGTGGCGGTGGGGGCTGGGGTCGTGTCGGTGGTGGGAGCGGGATCGGCCGGGGCGGGGTCGGTCGCTGGTGCCGGGTCGGCCGCGGGCGCGTCGACGACCGCTTCGGGGGCGGGGGTCGCGGGGATCCAGAGCGAATCGCCGGCCGGGTCCGGTGTGGGCGCCGGTGCCGCAGTGGCGACCTCGTCGGCCGCGTGGGCGGTGCCGGTGAGCAGGAGCATCCCGGCTGCGAACGCCGCTGATCCGACGGCGGCCTTGGCGGCGCGTCGGACCTGGGTGCCGCCGTTGCGTGTGGGTTGCTCCCCGGTGGCCGGGGTCCCCGTGTTCCTCGGGCTCATCGTGTGTGCTCCTTGTTCGGGACGCTCACTCTCGGCAGGCCTGTCCCCCGTGGCCGTGGTGCCGAGAGGTGTTCCGGGTCGTGCACGTCCGTGTGCCTCACCCGGAGCGACGGAAGAGGGGTCCGGGTGAGGAGACTGCGTCTCCCCACCCGGACTTCCCCCGCCGCGATGCCGGCCGAAACCGGCGGTGTTGCTCAGCCGATGTTGACGTCGGTCTGACCAACGGTCTGGTTGGAGCTGGCCCCACCGGAGTTCGTCTGCGTGACGGACGTGGTGGAGGAGTTGCTCGAGGTCGCTGCGCCCGTGGTGATCGCGGCGGAGCTGTTCCCCGTGTTGGCCGAGGTGGAACCGTTGCTCGCGGCACCACCGGTGTTGCCGGCCATTGCACCGTCGGCGTCGGAGCCGCCGATGTTCCCGCCACTGGCGGAAGCGTCGGAGGACTGACCCGTGCCGTTGAAGCCACCCACGAGGGACGTGGCGGTGTTACCACCACTGTTCGCGTGGGCGGTCTGGTTCGTGGACGCGTTTGCACCCTGGGTGACGTTGAGCAGCGCCGACGAGTAGTTGTCGATGTAGCCGTCGCCGTCGATGTCGATGTCGCCCTGGGTGACGCCCTGCGTGGACGACGCCCCACCGCTGTTGTCCTGACCGATCGTGGTGCCGGCCGTGTTGGTGGCGCTGGCCGGACCGGTACCGATCGTGGCGCTGCTGGTGCCGTCGTTCGTCGAGCCGGACATGTTGTCCGCAGTCCCGCCCGTGTTGCCGGCGACCGCATCGTCGGCGTCTTCGGCCGAGATGTTGCCCTCCGACGCCGTAGCGCTGGCCGTCTGGTCGGTCCCGTTCTCGCCCAAGACTGCGGAGTCGGCGGAGTTGTCGCCGGTGTTCGCGTGCGCGTCCTGGGTGGTCGAGACCGTGGTCGACTGGTCGACGTACGCGTCGGCCGTGCTGGTGTTGTCGAGCGAGCCACCGTCAGTAGCGACGGCGGTTCCCGCGAACAGTCCCAGCGGCAGTCCGGCGGCGAACAGCACCGCTCCGACCTTGGCGATGTTCTTCTTGCTGGCCAATGAGCCTCCCCTCATCATTTCGGCCGGCGTCCTAGCCCATTGGCGAGCGGATGACGCCGTGCGCTCACTGAAGTGCGCGAGTCGCCTGCGAACTAGACCAAAAGACGCGGGGTGTACAGAAGGGTAAGCGCCCTCCACTTACCCAACAGTTTCGAGTCACTTCGTGATCTCGTGAATTCCGACGGACTCAACGTCAGCCGCGGCGACGGTGACAGTGAGGAGAATCCGGTGTGGACGTTCAGGTCTTCTCGATTTCGGCGAGCTCGACGATCGGGTCGAGTCGGTGTGCGAATCGTCGCAAGCTGCGCAGGACCGGAATCCCCAGAATCAGGACGAGCAGGGCGTTCGCGAGCGCGGTCGCGGCGTCCCAACCGAGTGACGTGGCGACGTAGAACGACCAGTAGCGGTGCAGCGTGTCGGTGAATCCCAGGCCCGGGTACCACGACAGCGCACCGCCTCGCTGGAACGGCCAGAACCACAGATTCATGATCGCGCCGTACAAGAACCCCCACAGCCACGCGTAACCGGCAAGCGCGACGACTTCGATGCGCGCGCCGGCGCGCGCCGTCGCGAGCGCGAGCAGTCCCGCGCCCGCGCCCATCCACCCGAGCGCGAGCATCTGGAACGGCAGCCACGGTCCGATCCCACCGGTGATGAACGCGGACACCGCCATCGTGCACATGCCGAGCAGGAGTCCGAAGCGCGCGCCGAACGCGGCTCCGCCCAACACGACGAGGAAGAGCATCCCCGCGTTGTTGCCCGGGAGGTCGAGCAGCCGTCCGAGTCCGGCGAACGCCGAGAGCACGCCGAGGATCGCAATCGTCGCTCCGTTCATGGTGCCGCGTCGCACCTCGAGCGAGATGGTCGCGACGACGAGCCCGCCGACGAGCGCGGCGACGAGCGGCGCGTCGCCCGCGTGCGCGGAGCTCGGCAGCGCGCGACCGGGGATCCAGAACGGGTACAGGAACGCGGCAGCGCCGAGCACCGTCGTGAGCACGTAGACCGCGATCGGGCGCGCACGGCCCGCGCCCGTCGTCGAAGGACGACCGGGGAAACGGCGCAGCAGCGCGGCGGTGTCGACGCTCACGGTTCGAACCGGCCCGCGGGACTCGACGTGTGGGCGCGGGCGCGCGCCACCTCGGCGACGGTCAGGAACGGTGGGAGGACGCGCAGCACCTGGGGTGCGAAGAGTGAACCTGCGAGCACGTGGCGTGCCGGGCCCGACGCAACGACGTCGCCGTCGCCGAGCACGACGACGCGGCCGGCGCAGCGCGCCGCGAGCTCCACGTCGTGGGTCGCGAGCACCGCCGCGCCACCCGCTGCGGCATGCGCGTGCAGCGCCCGCTCGAGTCCGGCGCGCGACGGAGCGTCCATCCCCCGCGTCGGTTCGTCGAGGAGCAGCACGTCGGCACCACCGACCGCCACCGCGGCGACGGCGACCCGTTGGCGTTCGCCGCCTGCGAGCGAGCGCGGATGGCGGTCGGCGAGGTCGGTGAGATCGAGCGCGTCGAGCCAGTGGTCGACCTCGCCGTGGTCGCTGCGCCCGAGCAGGTGGAGGGTCTGGGTGAGCTCGGCCCGGACGCTCGGCGCGAACAGCAGGGTGTTGGGGTCCTGCGGGACGTACGCGACGGTGCCCGGACCTTCGATGGAACCTGAGCGGGCGGTGAGGAGCCGGCCCAATACCCGGAGCAGGGTGGTCTTGCCGGCGCCGTTGCGGCCGAGCAGCGCGACCACCTCACCCCGCCGGGCCGAGACCGAGACGCTGGCGAGCACGGATCGGCCACCCAGCTCCACGGTCACGCCCGTGGCGTCGAGCAGGAGCTCTCCCGGCGCCCACGCGTCGACGCCCGGCGCGTGTTCGGTGGCGGCCATCGGTCCGGCGGCCGCCGCGAGGCGTCGCGCGTCGCGCACGGTCAGTGGGAGCGGCTCCCATCCGAGAAGCCGGGCGAGGTGGGTGACGGGGGGTGCACCCGCGTAGTTCGCGAGGATCCCCGACGGCGCACCGGGCTCGCTCACCATCGATCCGGCTTCGAAGACGACGGCCCGATCCGCGAGCGGCGCGGCGCGTTCGAGTCGGTGTTCCGCGAGCAGCACGGTGGTGCCGAGGTCGGCGTTGAGCCGACCGATCGCCGCGAGCACGTCGTCGGCGCCCTGCGGATCGAGCTGCGACGTGGGTTCGTCGAGCACGAGGGCCGCGGGTGCGGCGGCGAGCGCGCCTGCGATCGCGCAGCGTTGCCGCTCACCGCCCGAGAGCGAGCTCGGGGCACGTTCGCGCAGCTGCGCGATCCCCAACGCATCGAGGACCTCCTCGACCCGACGTCGCATCGCCTGGGGGGAGTGTCCGAGGTTCTCGAGCACGAACGCGAGGTCGCGCTCGACGTGGTCGACCACGAACTGGGCCTCGGGGTCCTGGTGGACGAACCCCACGACGTCGGCGAGGTCGCGCGGCCGGTGGGTGCGCGTCGAGCGACCCAACGCGACGACGTCGCCGCTGAACTGCCCGCCGCTCGCGTGCGGGACGAGACCGTTCGCGGCGCGCAACAGGGTCGACTTCCCGGAGCCGGATGCGCCGGCGACGAGGAGGATCTCGCCGGCGTGGACGTCGAGGTCGACCGCGCGCAACGCGGCCGCCGGCGCGTCGGGATACCGGAACGAGACGTCGGAATACAACAGCGCGCCGGTGGTCATGTCTCGATCGCTGCGTCGGCCGGTTGGATGCGGGCTGCGGGGACCGGCACCCGGAGGACGGGTGCGAGCAACGCGGCCAGCGCGATCAGGGGGAGCACCGCAAAGCCGGGCCAGTCCAGCGGGCTCGTGGTCCACGTGAGCGTCGACTCGCCGCCGACCGACAATGCCGCGATGCCCAACGGTGCGAGGAGCGAGACGCCGGCCATCATCGCGTCGGCACCGGTGAATCGCCGCGGCCGGTAGCGACTGCGGTGGCGCGCGGCCGACGCCGCCCACACCGCGACGAGCAGCAACGCGCCGCCCACCGCCGCGGCGACGAGCGCGAACACCGACGCGCGCCCCACGAGCGCGACGAACGAGCCCCCGAGCGCAAGGAGCGACGCGAAACCGGCCCAGCCCGCGACGCGATCGAGTGGCGACGCGCCTCCGTACGCAAACCCGCGCGCGTCCATCGACTCCGCGAGGTTCACGGCGCGCTCCATCCCGCTCTCGAGCACCGGCATCGCCTGACGGATCAGTCGCCCGCGTCGCACGATGCGGCCTCCCGTGCGCGCCCGGTCGGCTTCGCGGACGGCCGTGATCGCCTGGATCGTCGACGGGACGAACGCGAGGGCGACGGTCACGACGAGACCGAGCTCGTAGAACGCGCGCGGGGTCGACTGCACGAGCTCGTAGTGCGACACCACCGCGTTGAACGCGCCGAACACCGCCATGACCCCGACCACGACGAAGCCCTCGGCGGCGGCCTGCAGCAGGATCTCGGCCTCGACGTGTCCACCCACCGTGAAGCCACCGAGGAGCTGCGGGAGCGTGAACGACGGCGTGGTGAACAGGACCGTTCCGATGCCCGTGTGGGTGGTCGCCGCGGTGAGGGCGACCCGGATGACCATGAACACGACGCCGAGCGTGAGCAGGACGGGGAACGCGCGCGCGAACGGGCCGTCGCTGCCGTGCACCTGCACGACGAGCGCGGCGACGCCGATCACGACAGCGACGTAGAGCGGGCTCGGTGCGAGCTGGAGCGAGATCGCGGCGGCGAGTGCCCAGATCAGCCACGCGAGCGCGTGGAAGCGGCTGGTCATCGCCCGACAGCTTGCCAGTGCCTGCTCATGTCCCTACTCTGCGTGATCGACAGCGGCTGGGGGAAGTCCGGTGCGAATCCGGCGCTGACCCGCAACTGTGACCGACCGTGGAACCCGCCCGGGAGACACGACGGGAGCCAGAACGCCCACCGCCGTCCACCGGGTCCCCACATCCGGTGCCCCATCGGGACGCCGCACCGCGGCACATTTCGACCCTCGTGGAACGGGGTCGCCGGAGGATCATGTCCAGGACACGCGAATGGGCGGACCGACGCGCCGTTCCCGCACGGACCGCATGCTTCGTCGCGCTGGTCGCCGCCCTGGCCGCTGCCTTCGTGGCACCGGCGTCGACCGCCGGTGCTGCGGGGACCCACCGCGCGGGCGTGATCGTCGACACCAACACCGGGACCGACCACGTCCACAAGGTGGTCATCACCTTCTCGGAGGATTCGATCACGGGTGCGCAGGCGCTCGAGCGCGCGGGCGCGAGTCCGGTGGTGAAGGGCTCCGCCCTCGGCGTCGCAATCTGCAAGCTCTACGGGGTGGGACACGAAGTGGATTCGTGCCTCGGTTCCGGTTCCGACGCGCGGTACTGGGCCTACTGGCACGTCCCGCAGGTTCAGAGCGGCTTCACCCAGGCGACGTTCTCGGGTTCGGGCGCCGGTTCCGTGCAGGTCCACGACGGAGACATCGAGGGGTGGAGCTACGGCAACGGCCTTTCGCAGCCCCCGCCGTTCGCCACGATCGACCAGATCGACCCGCCGCCACCGCCGCCGACCACGCCTGCGACCGCGCCGGGCGCACCTGCCGATTCGGGCACTCCGGCCGGTGGGTCCGCGGGCCTCGCCGGTGGGACCACCGGCGAGCTCGGCCTGCCGTCGGTCGGGAGCAGCAGCACGACGATCGCCCCGACCGCAGCGCAAGCCGCGGCCGCCGCTGCCGCCGCGGCAACATCGGGAGCAGCGGGTTCGTCGACGACCCTGCCCGGAGGGAAGGACGCGAACACCGAGGTCGCGGCCGAGCGGGCCAG
>JBBQMI010000092.1:0-6685 GCA_038328825.1 Acidimicrobiia bacterium
GACGTGGGGTTCGGCACCGGCGATCGATGCCGGCTACGGCGGGATCCTGTACCCGGGAACGAGCATCCAGACGGCGGATCCTCGCCCTGCGCTGTTGCCCGGGGGCAACGAACCGCTGCGCCTGTGGGTCGCGAAGCCGACGAACACCGTGTCGAACCGGCCGGCGATCGTGTGGCTGCACGGTGGCGGCTTCGCAGTCGGGATCGACTCGATGTACGGCCTCGCGAACACCACCGGCAGGGAGTACGCGCAGCGCGGCTACGTCGGCTTCTCGGTGGAGTACCGGACCGACACGACGTTGATCGGAACCCAACAGGGCGCCAACCGGCCGCCGAGCCTGTGCCAGTGGGTGCAGGACAACGAGAACCCGAACGATCCGGTGTGGGTGCAGCGCTTCGACCAGTGCCGACGCGACATCGTGGCCGCGCAGTACGACGCCCAGGCCGCGGTCCGTTGGATCCGCCAGCACGCGTCGACCTACGGGATCGACCCGAACAAGATCGCGATCGGCGGCTTCTCGGCCGGCGCGGTGACGGCTTACAACATGGCGTACCGCAGTGACGACGTCGGCACTGTGTCGTACTTCGCGGGCGACGACCTGTCGTCGGCGGCTTCGAAGGTCCAGGCCGGGTTCGGTGCGTCGGGTTGCAACTACGAACCGGAATCGATCGGCGCCGGCGATGCACCGACGTCGATGATCCACTCGAAGTTCGACGGTGCGGTGCCTTATAGCTGCGTTGCCGCGACGGTCGTTCCGGCCCGGGCGGCCGGTCTGGTGGCGGAGCTGACGTCGTACTGCACGGAGAACCTGCACGCCAACGTGTTGTACGACGCGCACAAAGCCGCAACCGACGCGCAGTGGACCACGTTCCTGGCCAGGGAGCTGAGGATCTACTCCGGTATGCGCACCGCGAGCGCGGATCCGGTGTGCACTTGAAGCTCGGCGATATCACGGACTCCTGACGTAGATCGGCTTGACTCCGGCGTCGAGGATCGAGTCGGCCGCGCCCTCCCAGTCCAAGAGCTCGCCCGCGGTGACGAGCATGGGATCGACGAGACCGGCGGCGACGAGTTCGATCGCGCGGGGTCCCCCGGCGCGAGCCTGCACGCGCCCGGTGCGGATGTCGACTCCCTTCATGTACAGCTCGAAGTGGGGGAGCTCGGGCCGGGTGAGGTAGATCGTGGCGATGGTGAGCGCGCCGTCGACGTCGAGTGTTTCCGCGGCGCGACCGAGCCCCGTCGGATCGAACAGCGTCCCGTCGACAGCAACGTCGTAGGCGCCCGACGGTTCCGGGATCTCCTCATGCGCGGTCGCGCCCACCGATTCGGCGATGCGTCGCCGATCGGTGTCGCTGTCGACGTAGTCGACCCGCGAGGCCTCGAGCCCGACCGCGAACATCGCCGCGTAGAGGGGGACGCTGCCGATTCCACCGAGCACGAGGACCCTCGCGTCGGGTCGGCGATCCATGAACGGTGCGACGCAGCGGAGTCCGTCGACGAGGTTGTCGCCCGCAGCCGCGAGCGCGAGTGGATCCACTCCTGGCGGAACACGGAGCAGCATCGCGTCGGCGTACGGAACGCCGACGAGATCGCTGAAGCCACCACCCCAGTTCCCACCGACCGCACCGAACCCGTATTGCGAACGCGGTGGAACCGCAGCGCAATTGGCGGTGAGTCCGGTCCGACAGCGCGGGCACTCACCGTCGGAGATCTGGAACGGCACGACGACGCGGTCACCGACGTCGACCGACGTGACGGCGTCGCCGATCTCCACTACCGCGCCGACGAACTCGTGGCCGAAGGGAATCGGCATCGGGAGGGGAAAGGCTCCTGTGGCGACCGGCCGATCGAGGTCGCACAAGGTGACGGCGGTCGGCCGGACGATCGCGCTCCGCTCGCTCCCGAGGGTCGGTGCCGAAACGTCTTTCCACGCGAACCGACCCGGTTCGGCGAGGACGAGTCGTTGGGTCGTGGCCTTCATGGGGCTCCTCCGGGGATGCGGCTGGCCGGCGAGGGTACGGCGGCCCCTGACCGTGGCGCGATGAGCGGTGTCTCCGGTGCGACGGGCGCGCACCAGCCGGTGGATGATGGTCACATCCCGACCGGATCCGGAGTCTGTCGATGCACTTCTCGCCTGCTCTCTCCATTCCGACCTTCGCTCGCGCAGCAATCGGCGCGCCCGGAGCAGTCCTCGCGCCGTTGCGCGACCTGCTCGGCGATGCCGCCCGAGGCCTGCTGAACGACGGCGGACGGAGCCCGGAGCTCGAGTTCGCCAGCGTCGATGATCCCGGGCTGTTCGGGCCCGACTCGGTCGTGTGGAAGGTACATGCGGACCGGTCGATGTTCGTCGGGGGTGTTCGGGCGCTGTTCCTCCAGGTCTTGCACCCGCTGACGATGGCCGGGGTCGCCCAGCACTCGGCCTACAGGGAGGATCCCCTCGGTCGCCTCGCGCGCACCGGGCGGTTCATCGCGGCGACGACCTACGGCACGACGACCGAAGCGGAAGCCTCGATCGCCACGGTTCGGCGCGTGCACGAACGGGTTCGGGGAGTCGCCTCGGACGGCCGTCCTTACGCAGCCACCGATCCTGCCCTGCTCGCCTGGGTGCACAACGTCGAGGTCGAGTCGTTCCTCACGGCCTATCGCCGCTACGGACCGGGACTCGACGACGCCGACGCCGACCGGTACGTCGAGGAGATGGCCGTCGTGGGTCGACGGCTCGGCGCGGTCGACGTACCGGAGACCGTGTCCGACCTCGCCGACTGGATTGCAGGCGTTCCCGATCTCGCGATGAGTCGTGAGGCGCGCGAGGCCGTCCGCTTCCTCGTCCTGCCCCCGTTGCCTCCGCCGGTCCTCCCCGCGTACCTCGTGCTCGCCGCCGCTGCGGCCGGGCTCCTCCCGTTGCGCAACCGCCTTGCACTCGGTCTGTGGCCGGTGCCGTTCGCGGATCCACTCGTCGTGCGGCCCGCGACGGCGACGATGCTGGCCGCGCTCGGCTGGGTGCTCGGCGCGCCGCCGACGCCGGTGTTCGAAGCGGCGTAGGCAGCGCGGTCGGCGACGCCGGTGCGCCCGCCCGTGGTTGACTGCGGGCATGACTCGACGCGGCTACCAGATCCCCAACTTCACCTATCCCGGCGGTTCCCCGGCCGACATCTTCCGGACGGTGGCGGCCGGCGCGCAGGCGGCCGAGCAGTCGGGGTTCGACACCGTGTTGGTGATGGACCACTTCTACCAGTTGCCGATGCTCGGCAACCCCGACGACTTCATGTTGGAGTCGTACACGTTGCTCGGTGCGCTCGCGAGCGTCACGACGTCGGTGCGGCTCGGGACTCTCGTCACCGGCAACACGTACCGCAATCCGGCGATCCTCGCGAAGTGCGTGACGACGCTCGACCTCGTGTCGGGTGGCCGCGCCCAGTTGGGCATCGGCTCGGGGTGGTTCGAGCTCGAGCACGATTCCTTCGGCATCGAGTTCGGAACGTTCACCGATCGGTTCGAGAAGCTCGAGGAAGCGCTCCAGGTCATCCTGCCGATGCTGCGCGGTGAGCGACCCACGGTCCACGGTGAGCACTACTCGATCACCGATGCGATCAACGAGCCGCAGCCGCTCTCGCGCATCCCGGTGATGATCGGTGGGAGCGGTGAGAAGAAGACCCTGCGGATGGTCGCGCAGTACGCAGATCTCTCGAACCTCACATGTGAGCCGGCCGAAGTTCCGCGCAAGCTCGACGCGCTGGCCGCGCACTGCGAGCGCCTCGGGCGCGATCGCGGGGAGATCGCGGTCTCGTGGAACCGAGTCGTGTGCGTTGCACCGACCACCGCCGAGGCCACTGCGGAACGCGACGCGTACCTCGCGATGCGCGGCATGGACTACGCGAGCCTCCCCGAGGACTTCCAGGCGGTCGTCGACTCATCTGTCCTGGTGGGCGATCCCGACACCATCGGCTCGCAGTTCGAGGGCTACAAGGAGCTCGGTCTCGACGGCCTCACCGTGTCGGCTCCCGCCAACGGACATCTCCCCGAGCGGGTGGCGCTGCTCGGGGAGACGCTCGCGAAGGTGTTCTGACCAGCGGGGCGTCAGGCTCCGGGAGTCGCGAGCGGCAACTCGACGACGAAACGGGTACCGGCGGAGCGATCCGGATCGAGCACGATCGTCCCGCCGTGTCGGGTTGCGATCTCACGCGCGATGGCCAGGCCCAGACCGGTGCCACCGTCGGAGTTCGTCCGGGCCTCGTCGAGGCGCGTGAAGCGCTGGAACACTTGCTCACGTTGGTCCGGGGGGATCCCGGGACCGTCGTCGGCGACCGTGAGCTTTGCGAGCCCGGAGTCTTCGGTGAGTGTCACGACCACCGCGGTCTTCGCGTGGCGGACTGCGTTGTCGGCGAGGTTCCTCACGACTCGGGTCAGCTGATCGGGATCGCCCGAGACTTGCGCCGCGCCGATCCCGCTCGTGTCGATGCGTATCGGTGTCGCGTCGCGGAGACGCGCGGTCTCGCGCAGGGCGATGTCGTCGAGATCCACGGCAACCGAACGGCTCCGCTGATGGCCGGCATCGATGCGAGCCAGGATGAGGAGGTCGTCGACGAGGCGTTGCAGGTGTTCGGCCTCCTCGAGCACGCTGCGATGCGTCGCGGCGAGATCGGCGGTGTCGGGATTGCGTAGGTCCACTTCGAGCTCCGAACGGATGCGCGTCAGCGGGTTGCGCAGCTCATGCGACGCGTCGGCGACGAAGTGCTGTTGACGGTCGGCCGCGTCCTGGAGCCGATCGAGCATCGCGTTCATGGTGCGCGCGAGATGTGCGATCTCGTCGCCGGTGTCGGGCTCCGGGACCCGTCGGTGCAGATCACGGCCCGAGATGTCGGCCACTTCGCGCCGGATCGACTCGACGGGCCGCAGCGTCCGACCAACGAGGAACCAGATCAGCACCGCCAGGATGCCGGCGACGCAGGGGATCGCCACCCAGAGACCGCGGCGGAGGGCGGCGAGGCTGTCCTTGATGTCGTCGAGTGGACTTCCCGTGTGGACGACGATGTTGCCGACGCGACGGGAGAGGATCCGGTATTCGGGTTGACCAGCGAGCGGCCGGGTGGAGCGGAAGCTGCTGTCGGTGCCCTCCCTCGGTCCGGCGAGCGCCGGTTGGTCGACGAAGTTCGCGGTGGACGCGACCACGGTGCCGTCGGCGCCCACGACCTGTGCGAAGGCGTCGTCGTCGCCGCGGGCGACGAGCGGGCTGCGGAAAGCTCCGCCGTCGGCCCGGTTCGCCAACTCGACGTTGTGGGCGCGGAGGGATTCGTCGAGGTTGTCGACGAGGAAGCGGCGTTGCGAGGTCAGCAATGCAACGCTGGTGAGGATCAACACGACGACCACGACGAGCGTGGCGAGCGCCGTGATCCGGGTGCGGATGCCGCGCACGTCAGTCGACGCCCAGCCGGTAGCCCGCGCCCCGCACGGTCGTGATCGTCGCATCGAGATCGTCGGGTCCGTCGATCTTGCGTCGGAGTCGACCGATGTACACCTCGACGATGTTCGGGTCGCCGTCGAACTCGTCGCTCCAGACCCCGGCGAGGATCTGCGACTTCGACAGCACCTGCCCGGCGCGACGGATGAGGAACTCCAACACCTCGAACTCACGGGTCGTCAGCAGCACTTCGCGGTCGTCGTGCCACACGCGGCGACCGCCGGGATCGATCCGGAGTCGCCCGACGCTCAGGGGAGCGGGATCTCGACCGCCGGCGCGACGCAGCAGCGCGCGGACGCGGGCGACCAGGACGGGGAAGGAGAACGGCTTCACCAGGTAGTCGTCGGCACCCGTGTCGAGCGCCTCGGCCTCGTCGAGGTCGCCGTCCTTGGCCGTGAGCATCAGGATCGGGGTCCAGACCCCGGCCTCGCGCAGGTCGGCGCACACCCGGTAGCCGTTACGGCGTGGCAACATGATGTCGAGGACGATCAAGTCGTAGGAGCCCTCGGTCGCGCGCCAGTAGCCGTCGTCGCCGTCGAACGACACTTCGACCGCGAAGCCCTCGCCTTCGAGACCGCGTTTCACCGCGGTGGCGATCTTCTTGTCGTCCTCGACCACCAACAGCTTCATGTCGTCACCTCGGACCAGTGTCGTCGGCTTTCCTGACTCTCCGCTGAACGGTGCTTCCGGGCCCGGCTGTCGTCAGCCTGGGGTCAGGACGGATTGCCTACGTTGACGATCCCAACCCTCGACGAAGGAGTCCCCATGCAACGACGCATCAAGGTCGCACTGGCCGCCGGTGCCGTCGCGGTCGCCGCGGCGGCCGCCGGTCTCGGAACCGTGGCCGTCGGCGCCAGCACAGCCGAGGACCACGACGTTCCGATCAGCGGTTCCGCGCTCGGCCCGGCGAGCAGCGCCGCCCTCGCCGACACGGGCGGAGGCCGGGTCACCGGAACGGAGATCAACGACGAGGAGAGCTACTACCAGGTCGAGGTGACCCGCGACGACGGCAGTCAGGTCGACGTCCAGCTCGACCGGGCGTTCCACGTCGTCGGCTCCAAGGTCGACCACGAAGGCGGCCCCGCCGGCGACCCCCGCTGATTCCGAGGCCGCTGATACCGAGCACCTCGCGACACTGGGTCTGACCCGATGTGGACCTGAGACACGGGCCGGGCGTCGGTACGCTCGGTCCGTGTCTCACGGACTGCCGAGCTCCGACGTTGGAAC
>JBBQMI010000093.1:0-6681 GCA_038328825.1 Acidimicrobiia bacterium
GGATCCGAATGCTCCTCGCCATCGATGCCGGCAACACCCAGACCGTGATCGGACTCTTCAACGGAGCCGAGCTCGCGGACCACTGGCGGATCGCGAGCGTCGCTGAGCGCACGTCCGACGAGCTCGCGCTCATGATCCAACAGTTCCTCGGCTTCCACGGGTTCTCGTTCGACGCGCAGGTCACCGGTGTGGTGATCGCCTCGGGCGTCCCACGCGTCACGGCCGAGCTGCGGAAGATGACGCAGCGCTACTTCGGGTTCGAGGCGGTCGTGCTCGAGCCGGGCGTGCGCACCGGGATGCCGATCCTCTACGACAACCCGAAGGAGGTCGGCGCCGACCGCATCGCGAACGCGGTCGGTGCCTACGACCTGTACGGCGGTCCGACGATCGTCGTCGACTTCGGTACGGCCAACACCATCGAGGCGGTCAGTGAGAAGGGCGAGTACCTCGGTGGCGCGATCTTCCCGGGCATCGAGATCTCGATGGACGCGCTGTTCGCGCGGGCGGCCGCGCTGCGGCGCGTCGAGCTCGTTCCCCCCAAGAACGTGATCGGCAAGAGCACCGTGGAGTCGATCCAATCGGGCGCCGTGTACGGGTTCAGCGGGCAGGTCGACGCTCTGGTCGACCGGTTCCAGGCCGAGCTGGGAGACGGCGCGGTGGTCGCGACGGGCGGGTTGGCGGAGCTCATGGCCCAGTACTCGCGTACGATTCAGCACCACGAGCCGTGGTTGACGCTCCACGGGCTCCGCATCGTGTTCGAGAGAAACGAGTAGTCGTGCGAGTTCTCGTGACCGGGATGGGCGGTGAGTTGGGGACGCGCGTCACCCAGCTCCTCGAGGAACGCCCCGAGGTGAGCGAGATCCACGGCGTCGACTTCGTCCCACCGAGGCGCCGTCTGCGCCGGGCCGAGTTCCATCGCATCGATCCTCTGGACCGCGAGAAGCTCGTCGCGTTCGTCGGTGAGTTCGCTCCCGACGCCGTCGCCCACTTCGGCGTGTACGAACCGCATTCGCGCATGACGCCACGCGAGGCGTTGGCGCGGACTCAGGCGTGCACCGTCGGCGCGATCGGTGCAGCCGCGCGCACCGGCAAGCTCGAGCGGGTCGCGGTCCGCAGCGGACTCGAGGTCTACGGACGGACGCGGGGGCTTCCCGCGGTCCCCGACGAACGGTCGTTCCTCGCGCCGGGGAGCGCGTACGGACGCAGCTGCCTCGAGGTCGAGGCGCTGTGTCGCGGTCTCGGACGCCGCGACGGGTTCGCGGTCGCGACGCTGCGGATGGCATCGGTCGTCGGTTCCCACGTGCCGAGTCCGCTCGGACGGTTGCTCCGCCTCCCACTCGTGCCCGTCCCTGCGTTCGCCGATCCCGCGTTCTCGTTGCTGCACCAGGAAGACGCGGCCCGCGCGATGGTCGAGGCCCTGTGCGTCGGGTACGACGGGCCGCTCAACGTCGTCGGCCCGGGCGCGGCCACGCCGTGGCAGGCCGTCCGGCTCGGTGGGCGCGTCCCGGTCCCGGTGTTCGGCCCGGGATGGGCCGCGGCGACGCGCATGGCCGAGCTCGCGGGCGCGCCTGTGCCCGAGCACGTGGTCGAGCTGATGCAGCGCGGTCGCACCGCCGACGGCAGTCGGATCGTCGACGCCCTCGGCCTCGACGACCTGCGCAGCACCCAGGAGGTCTGCACCGAGCTCTACGAATGGGCCACGGTCACGCCCATCCACCGCATGGAAGCAGTCGCGTGAGCGCGGGGGCGGTCGTCTCGTACGGGATCGACGAGGACCGGGCGCAGACGCCCGAAGGACCGTGGACGGCGCTGCGGCGACGGTTCGGCGGTCGGTACCCGATCGACCCGCACGGCTTCGATCCCCAGTTGCAGGACATGCTCGCCCCGTTCCTCGGCCTCGGGGTGCGCGTCGACGTCGAGGGCGCCGAGCACGTTCCCGAGCGTGGCCCTGCGTTGTTGGTGTGCAACCGGGCGCTCGGCCTGGTCGAACCGCTGGCCCTCACCGTCGCGGTGCGGGCGTCCTGCCGCCGCCGCCTCCGCATCGTGGGCGTGCCCGACCTCCCACTGGTGGGCGACGCGCTCCACAAGCTCGGCGGGATCGGCGCGTACCACGGCGACCTCGCCGCGCTGCTGCGCGCCGGGCACGTCGCGGCCGTCCCGCTCGGTCCCACCTGGCTGGCCCGAGGTGTCGGGACGCCGCCGCTCGGTCTGCTCGTCGCGGCGCTCGGCTATCCGGTCATCCCGGCCGCGGTGCTCCCCGGCGGCCCGCTGGGCCTGCCGATCAAGCCATGGCGCGTGATCATCGGCGCGCCGCTCGACATCGATCCCGTGGTCGGTCAGTACGTGCCGGGTGATCCGCTCGGTGCCGCGGAGCTCGCGGAAGCCGCCCGCGCCGGCGTCAGGGCTCTGGTGGAGCGCACGAACTGAGCCGATTGCCCCAGGGGCCTCCGGGGTAAGGTCGCGCTGCTCGCGATCGCGAGCACCGAGTCGGGGGACTTCGGGGGAAGGGGTGGCGTGCCCGAGATCGTGGCCGACGACGGCGTCGCGATCCACTACGAGGTCTGGGGTCGGCGCGGAGCCACGCCCGTCCTCATGATCCAGGGCCTCGGGGCCGACTCTCGCGGTTGGGCCCTGCAGCGCATGGCGTTCGGTCGCCGGCACCGCTGCATCGCCCTCGACAACCGGGGGGTCGGGCAGTCGGGTCGCCCCGACGGGCCGTACTCCCTCGAGCAGATGGCCCGCGACGCGGTGGCCGTGCTCGACGCCGAGGGCATCGAGCGAGCCCACATCATGGGCGCGTCGATGGGTGGCGTGATCGCGCAGTTCATCGCGGTGTTCCACCCCGAGCGGATCCTCTCGCTGACCCTCGCCTGCACTGCCTGCCGGCATCACGAGTGGCGTCGTGAGCTGCTCGCCGAGTGGGCCGAGGACGTCGGCGAGCACGGGATGTCGGCGTTGACGCGCGACGGTCTCCAATGGCTCGTCGGGCCACGTCTGCGTCGACGGTTCGGCGTGTGGCTCAACGTCCTCGCCCGGATCGTGCTGCAACAGCCGCCCGAGCCGTTCGTCGCCCAGATCCATGCGATCCTCGATGCCTCCGACGAAGTGCGCTTCGCCCTCGCCGACGTCAAGGCCCCGACGCTCATCATCACCGGCTCCCAGGACGCGCTCACGCCCGTCGGCGACGCCGAGGAGCTCGCCGAGCTGATCCCGCACGCCCGGCTCGAGGTGATCACGGGCGCCGCGCACGGACTCATGGTCGAGGCCCCGAACGGCTACAACGACGCCGTGCTGCGCTTCCTCGACGACGTCGACCACAGCGTGGCCGCCCACGGTGAGGAGAACGGCCCCGCGATCGAATCCGCCTGAACAGGCCCGTTCCCGACCGAAGCGAGCGGAGATCAGGTGGTGCGGGTGATGAGGCCCTCGACGAGTTGGCGGAGCGAGGCGCACACCGAGGTGTCGAGCTCTTCGCCGGCGTTCGCGAGTGCTTCGTCGGCGAGCTTCGCCTCGGAGCGGGCGACGTCGAGGGTCGCGGTCACGGCGCCGTCGGCGTTCACGAGGGCGCGCACGTCGTCGAGGGTGGCGGGATCGAGCGGGCCGCCGATCCGGTCGCCGAGCTCGGGGGAGTGCTCGAGCGCGTAGATGACCGGGAGCGTGTAGACGCCCTCGAGGAGGTCGTTGCCGGCGGGCTTGCCGAGCTGCTCCTCGGTGCCGGTGAGATCGAGCACGTCGTCGACGATCTGGAAGCACATTCCGAGGTGCTGACCGAAGTCGGTGAGGGCCACGAGCGTCGGGGCCGAGACCTCGGAGACCATGCCACCGATCCGACACGCCGTCGCGAACAACGCGGCCGTCTTGCCGCTGATCGCCGACAGGTACGCAGCTTCGCTGCGACCGGTGTCGAAGAGGTGCTGGAGCTCCGACACCTGTCCCCGACACAGCTCACCGATCGTCGTTGCGAGGAGCATGGCGACGTCGGCGCCGAGCGATGCGGCCCGTTCCGACGCCGCGGCGAGGAGGTAGTCGCCGGCGAGGATCGCGACGATGTTGCTCCATCGTGCGTTCACGCTGGGCACACCCCGACGGGTCTCGGCCTCGTCGATCACGTCGTCGTGATAGAGCGAGCCGAGGTGCACCAGCTCGACGGCTGCCGCCCCGGTGACCGCCTCGGGCGATGCCGCCGAGCGGGCCCCGGCGGTCGACGCGGCGTACGCGGTCGAGAGCGTGAGGCGGGGTCGGAGACGCTTGCCTCCCGCCTCGACCAGGTGCGACGCGACCTCACGGAGGAGCGGGTCGTCACTGCGGACGGCGACTCTGAGCGCGTCCTCGACCCGTCCGAGGTCTTCGGTCAGCAGCTCGAGCCCGATGACGTCTTCCGCGGGGGTCGTCTCGGCTCGCTTCACGTGTCGATCCGCTCCACCCGCGGAGGCTATCCAAACCCGGGAACAAACTCCGACCCGGAGGTGTCTGGAAGAGGCCCGGAACACTTCAGGATCCCACCGGGGCGACCGATGGTCTCTTCGCCCGACACGGGCGAGGACACCAACGTTTCACACAGGTCGATGCGGCTCAGGTGCACCCCGTCAGGGGGGTGGGGGGTCGGGCCGATACACTGGCATCCCGAGTCGAGCTCTGGCCCGTAGAACGGGTGAGAAGTTTGGTCCGGGAGTCGCTCACCGAGAGGCGGAACTCCAATTGTTCGAACGGTTCACCGACCGAGCCCGCCGTGTGGTTGTCCTGGCGCAGGAAGAAGCGCGTCTGCTCAACCACAACTACATCGGCACCGAACACATCCTGCTCGGACTCATCCACGAAGGCGAAGGCGTTGCCGCCAAAGCCCTCGAGTCGTTGGGCATCGCCTTGGAGGCGGTCCGCGCCCAGGTCGAGGAGATCATCGGCCACGGCGGCTCCGCGCCGTCGGGCCACATCCCGTTCACGCCCCGCGCCAAGAAGGTCCTCGAGCTGTCCCTGCGCGAGGCGCTCCAGCTCGGGCACAACTACATCGGCACCGAGCACATCCTGCTCGGACTCATCCGCGAGGGTGAAGGCGTCGCCGCGCAGGTCCTCGTCAAGCTCGGCGCCGATCTGTCCCGAGTGCGTCAGCAGGTCATCCAACTCCTCTCCGGCTACGCCGGCGGCAAGGAGGGCGCGCCCCAGGGTGCGGGCAGCACCGGCGAGCAGACCCCGAGCGGTTCGCTCGTGCTCGACCAGTTCGGCCGCAACCTCACGCAGCTCGCGCGCGAGAAGAAGCTCGATCCCGTCATCGGACGCGAGAAAGAGATCGAGCGCGTCATGCAGGTGCTCTCCCGTCGCACCAAGAACAACCCGGTGCTGATCGGTGAGCCGGGCGTCGGCAAGACCGCCATCGTCGAAGGGCTCGCGTCCGACATCGTCGAAGGCGACGTGCCCGAGACGCTCGTCGACAAGCAGCTCTACACGCTCGACCTCGGTGCGCTCGTGGCCGGTTCCCGCTACCGCGGCGACTTCGAAGAGCGCCTGAAGAAGGTCCTGAAGGAGATCCGCACCCGCGGCGACATCATCCTGTTCATCGACGAGCTGCACACGCTCGTCGGCGCAGGAGCAGCCGAAGGTGCGATCGACGCGGCCAGCATCCTCAAGCCCATGCTCGCCCGCGGTGAGCTCCAGACCATCGGCGCCACGACGCTCGACGAGTACCGCAAGCATCTCGAGAAGGATGCTGCGCTCGAGCGTCGGTTCCAGCCGATCAAGGTCGAAGAGCCCTCGGTTGCCCACACCATCGAGATCCTGAAGGGTCTGCGCGACCGGTACGAAGCCCACCACCGCGTCACGATCACCGACCAGGCCGTCGTCGCGGCAGCGAACCTCGCCGACCGGTACATCTCCGACCGTCACCTCCCTGACAAGGCGATCGACCTCATCGACGAGGCCGGCTCGCGCCTGCGCATCCGTCGCATGCAGGCGCCGCCCGACTACCGCGAGCTCGAAGACGAGATCGCGAAGGTCCGCAAGGAGAAGGAATCTGCGATCGAGAACCAGCAGTTCGAGCGGGCCGCGTCGTTGCGCGACCGTGAGAAGGAGCTGCTCGAGCAGCGTTCGGCCAAGGAAACCGAGTGGAAGGCCGAAGGCGTCGATCTCTTCAACGAGGTCAACGAGGAATCGATCGCCGAGGTCCTCGCGATGTGGACGGGCATCCCCGTCTACAAGCTCACCGAGGAGGAGACGGCCAAGCTCCTCCGCATGGAAGAGGAGCTGCACCACCGCATCGTCGGCCAGAACGACGCGGTCAAGGCCGTGTCGCAGGCGATCCGGCGCACCCGTGCCGGCCTCAAGGACCCGAAGCGGCCCTCGGGCTCGTTCATCTTCCTCGGCCCGTCGGGTGTGGGCAAGACCGAGCTCGCCAAGACGCTCGCCGAGTTCCTGTTCGGCGAGGAGAGCGCGCTGATCCAGCTCGACATGAGCGAGTACATGGAGAAGCACACCGTGTCGCGCCTCGTCGGTTCGCCTCCCGGCTACGTCGGCTACGACGAGGGTGGCCAGCTCACCGAGGCCGTGCGGCGCAAGCCGTTCTCGGTGGTCCTGCTCGACGAGATCGAGAAGGCGCATCCGCTCGTGTTCAACAGCTTCCTGCAGGTGCTCGAGGACGGTCACCTCACCGACGCACAGGGTCGGACGATCGACTTCAAGAACACCGTGATC
>JBBQMI010000094.1:0-6668 GCA_038328825.1 Acidimicrobiia bacterium
CTCGGGCGGTGTCTTGTCGAGCGTGGTCTTCACGGCGTCACAGATGGCCGCCGCCGGTTCTTCAAGGGCCTCGCGTATTTCCTCGGTGGACGTGACGATGGTTTTGGGTAGGCCGGTGACGAGGTCGCGACCGCGGATCTCGGCGTAGAGCTCCTCCTGCAACGGGTACGCGCTGCCGAGCGCGACCTTGATCTCCTCGGAGGTCCGTTCGCCGAGCGCGAGCGAGTACTCCTTCTTCACGAAGTTGATGATCGCCTCGTCGAGCTCGTCGCCGCCGATGCGGATCGATTCGCTCGAGACGATCCCCCCGAGCGAGATGACCGCGACCTCGGTCGTGCCGCCACCGACGTCGACGACCATGTTGCCCGCGGGCTCGTGCACGGGCAGGCCCGCGCCGATCGCCGCGGCCATCGGCTCCTCGATGATGAAGGCCGGCTTGCGCGCGCCCGCGTACTCGGCGGCTTCCTGCACGGCGCGCTGCTCGACCCCGGTGATGCCCGACGGCACGCAGATGACGATGCGGGGCTTCGCCCACCGGCGCTGGTGCACGCGCTGGATGAAGTACCGCAACATCTTCTCGCAGATGTCGAAGTCGGCGATGACGCCGTCCTTCAGCGGACGGATCGCCTGGATGTGGCTCGGCGTGCGGCCGATCATGCGCTTCGCTTCGGCACCGACTGCGAGCGGACGACCGTCCTTCGTGTTGATCGCGACGACCGACGGCTCGTCGAGCACGATCCCGCGGCCGCGCACGTACACGAGCGTATTGGCCGTCCCGAGGTCGACGGCCATGTCGCGGCCGACGATTCCTGAGTACCAGGGTTCGCTCACGGGTCGGCCTCCCGAGAGGCGTCGCGGGCCCGGATTGGGATCGCCGAGTCGAGGCTGGGGGGAACGGGACGAGCGGCGGGGGCGGATCGCGCCCAGGCTACGGCCTTTCCCACTGTGATTCCAGCCATCGCGAGCTCGTGCTTCGCTCCGCTCGGCTGCGCTCACCCGAGCTCGGGGAAGAAGAGTGCGATCTCGCGCGCGGCCGACTCGGGCGAGTCGGACCCGTGGACGAGGTTCTCCGTCATCTCGATGGCGAGATCGCCCCGGATGGTTCCCGGCGCGGCTTCCCGCGGGTTCGTTGCACCCATGAGCGTGCGCACCACCTTGAACGCCTCGGGCCCTTCCACCACCAGCAGCAGCGCCGGGCTCCGCGTGATGAAGGCGACGAGATCGGCGAAGAACGGCTTGCCGTCGTGCTCGCCGTAGTGCGTCCGGGCCGTCGCGTCGTCGATGGTGCGCAGCTCGGCGGCAACCAGGCTGAGCCCCTTGGCCTCGAACCGGCCGACGATCTCGCCGACGAGGCCCCGCTCGACGGCGTCGGGCTTGCAGATGATGAAGGTGCGATCAGACATAAGCGGGTCAGGCTACCGGCAGGACCCTCCGTTGGTGCGATTGGGCCACCTCCAGGGTGGCGAATCGCACCAACGGGTCAGGGTGTGGGGACGAGGACGGAGCGGGCTGCGCCGACCACGTAGAGAGAGCCGGTCACCACGACCTCACCTTCGGGAGGCGTGACGGCGAGCGCGCGGGCGAGCGCCTCCGGCACGAGCTCGGCCACGTGCACGCGTTGCGGATCGACCCCGAGATCGACCGCGGCCGCGGCGATCGCGAGGGGATCGAGGGCGCGGGGGCTCGGGGCCCGACAACACACGATCTGGGCCGCGCCGGCCACCGCGAACGCCTCGAGCATCTCGCGCGGGTCCTTCTCGCGCAGCAGCCCCACGACCAGCGTGCGCGCCGCGTCGGGGAACTCCTCGCCGAGCGCGTCGACCAACGCATGCGCGCCCGCGACGTTGTGCGCGCCGTCGAGGAGCACGAGGGGCTGGTGCCCGACCACCTCGAGCCGTCCGGGTGACGAGAACGTGCGGCACGCGGCGTCGACGACGTCGGGATCGAGCGGCCGGCCGATGAAGCACTCCGCGGCGGTGAGTGCCGTCGACGCGTTCACGGCCTGGTACGCGCCGTGCAGCGGTACGAGCAACTCGTCGTAGGTCGCGGCCGGTGTGCGGAAGTCGACGAGCCGACCACCGTGCGCGACGCGGTCGGTGACCACCTCGAAGTCGCGGCCCCGGAGCACGATGCGCTCAGGATCGCGGGCGACGAAGATCGGGAGGAGCTCCGGATCGGTCTCGCCGAGCACGAGCGTCGCCCCGCGACCGATGATCCCGGCCTTCTCGGTCGCGATGTCGACGCGCGTCGGACCGAGGTACTCGACGTGGTCGATGCTCACATTGGTGACCACGGCGACGGCCGCGTCGACCACGTTCGTGGAGTCCCAGGTGCCCCCGAGTCCGACCTCGACCACCGCGACGTCGACAGCGATGTCGGCGAACCAGGTGAGCGCGACCGCCGTGAGGATCTCGAACCAGCTCGGCCGGTCGAGCCCGCGTTCGGCGAGCGCCGGCTCGAGCTCCGCGACGAGGGCGAGCAACGCATCGAGCTCCGCATCGGGGATCGGCTCGCCGTTCCAGGAGATGCGTTCGTTCACGGCCCGCAGGTGGGGGCTGGTGAAGGAGGCCACGGAGAGCCCGGTGGCCGCGAGGAGCGAGGCCGTCATCCGCGCGACCGACGTTTTGCCGTTGGTGCCGGTCACGTGCACGACCGGGTACGAGAGCTGCGGGGAGCCGAGGAGCTCCACGAGCGCGGCGATGCGGTCCAGCGTCGGCGCGATGGCGCGTCGCGACGGCCCGGCCGGCACGCCGACGCCGGTCTCGAGGTTCACGTGCGCGTCGAGCCACGACCGGGCCTGGTTCGGATCCAACCGGATCAGCTCGGCTTCTCTTCGGGTGGCGCGAGCTCGACTGTGAGCTCGAACTCGGTCGCCGGCTCCGTGATCAGCTCCTGGATCCGACCCGCTTCACGCACATCGGTCTCGGCGAGCGCGAGCGCGGCGAGCCGTTCGGGGGTGTCGCGCACGACGGCGCTGAGCACGTCGGTGCGCAACGAACGCTGCGCATCCGACTTCGCCTTGCGCACGGCGCCGAGCACCTCCGACGCGACGCGATACACCGACGCCTCCGACCACGCGGTCGCGCCCGCGACCTCGGGCCACGCGGCGCGGTGCACCGAACCCTCCCGCCACCACGACCAGACCTCCTCCGTCACGAACGGCAGGTGCGGCGCGAAGAGGCGCTGCAGCGCGGCGAGGGTGAGTGCGAGCGTGGCGCGCGCCGAGGCCGCACCCTCCGGATCGGAGCCGTCGGTGCCGTACGCGCGGCTCTTCACCAGCTCCAGGTAGTCGTCGCAGAAGCTCCAGAAGAAGCGCTCGGTGCGTTCCAGCGCGCGGGCGTAGTCGTACGAGTCGAACGCTGCGGTCGCGTCGTCGACGAGCGCGTCGAGCTCGACCCAGACGGCGCGGTCGATCGGTGTGGTGATCAACGCGGGGTCGGCGAGGGCCTCGCCCATCACCCCGAGCACGAACTTCGAGGCGTTGAGCACCTTGATGGCGAGGCGACGCCCGACCTTCATCTGGCCCTCGTCGAGCGCGGTGTCGACACCCGGCCGCCCGTTCAACGCCCAGTACCGCACCGCGTCGGAACCGAACTTCTCGAGCACCCCGATCGGCGTGACGACGTTGCCCTTCGACTTCGACATCTTCTTGCGGTCGGGGTCGAGGATCCACCCGTTGATGCTCACGTCGGTCCACGGCATCTCGCCGTGCTCGAGGATCGAACGGAGCAGCGTGGAGAACAGCCAGGTCCGGATGATCTCGGGGCCCTGGGGCCGGAGATCCATGGGGAACGTCCGGGCGAAGAGATCGGGATCCGTCTCCCACCCGGTCGCGATCTGGGGCGTGAGCGACGACGTCGCCCAGGTGTCCATCACGTCGGGATCCCCCACGAACCCGCCGGGCACGCCGCGCTGGTCCTCGGCGTAACCGTTCGGAACGTCGCTCGACGGGTCGACCGGCAGGCGGTCCTCGGTCGCGACGATCGGCGCCTCGAAGTCGGGCTCACCGTCGGATCCCACGGGGTACCAGACGGGGAACGGCACACCGAAGAACCGTTGGCGACTGATCAACCAGTCGGAGTTGAGGCCCTCGACCCACGACTCGTACCGGCTGTACATCGTCGACGGGTGCCACGCGAGCACCCGACCGCGATCGAGGAGCTGCGCGCGGAGGTCGGGGTCGCGCGCACCGTTGCGGATGTACCACTGCCGGCTGCTCACGATCTCGAGCGGCCGGTCGCCCTTCTCGTAGAACTTCACCGGGTGCGTGATCGTCTTCGGGTCGCCGACGAGATCACCCGACTCCTCCAGCATCTCGACGATCCGTCGCTGCGCCTGCTTGGCGGTCTTGCCCGCGAGCTCGGCGTAGCGCGCGTCGGCCTTGTCGTCGACGTCGTCCCCCCACGGTGGCGACGGCTCGAGCAACCGGCCGTCGCGGCCCATCACGTTCCGGGTGGGGAGTTGCAGCTCACGCCACCACACGACGTCGGTCGTGTCACCGAAGGTGCAGATCATGGCGATCCCGGATCCCTTCTCGGGATCGGCGAGCGGATGCGCGAGCACCGGGACCGGGACTCCGAACAACGGCGTGCGCACGGTCTGGCCGAAGCGCGGCGCGAACCGCGCGTCGTCGGGATGGGCAACGAGCGCGACGCACGCGGGGACGAGCTCCGGCCGCGTCGTCTCGATCACGATGGCGTCGCCGCCATCCGTTCCCGAGAACGTGATCGCGTGGTACGCGCCGGGCATCTCACGATCTTCGAGCTCGGCCTGCGCGACGGCGGTCCGGAAGTCGACGTCCCACAGCGTCGGCGCCTCCGACTGGTACGCCTCCCCCCGCTCGAGGTTGCGCAGGAACGCGAGCTGCGACGCCCGTTGCGCGTCGTCGCCGATGCTCGTGTAGGTGAGCTCCCAGTCGACGGAGAGGCCGACGCGCCTCCAGAGCTGTTCGAACGCCTGCTCGTCTTCCGCGGTCAGGCGCAGGCACAGCTCCACGAAGTTGCGCCGCGGCACCGGGATCGGTCGGTCCTTCGACTTCTTCCCCGAATCGCCGGGGGGTGTCTCCGGCGGCGCATAGGCGGGGTCGTACGGCAACGACGGGTCGCACTGCACGCCGAAGTAGTTCTGCACCCGCCGCTCGGTCGGGAGGCCGTTGTCGTCCCACCCCATCGGGTAGAAGACCTCGAGTCCCCGCATCCGGCGGTACCGGGCGATCGAGTCGGTGTGCACGTAGCCGAACAGCGACCCCATGTGCAGCGAGCCGCTGACGGTCGGCGGTGGCGTGTCGATCGAATAGATCTCGTCGCGCGACTTCGACCGGTCGAACCGGTAGGTGCCGTCGGCCTCCCACCGCGCTCCCCACCGCGATTCGAGATCGTCGAGCGAAGGCTTCTCGGGAACGATGGGCATCGTGCGAGTCTACGGAACATGGCACGCGATGAAGCCGAAGCGAGCCGTCACCACGAGATGTTCCACGGCGCACCTCGGCGAGCGGGGCCCGAGCGGCCTGCGCCGCAGGCGCAAGAGCGGGCTAGGCAGTGCGACGGCCGGCTTCGTCGGTGGTGACGAGCGTCGGGTTGACCTTGTCGAGCACGACCGCACGGTCGACGATGCACTGGGTCACGTCGGTGCGACTCGGCAGGTCGTACATCACCTCGAGGAGCACCTCTTCGAGGATCGCCCGCAGCCCGCGTGCACCGGTGCCGCGCTTCAACGCTTCGTCGCCGACGGCTTCGAGCGCGTCGTCGGTGAACACGAGGTCGACGTCGTCGAAGTGGAAGAACTTCTGGTACTGCTTGAGCAAGGCGTTCTTCGGCTCCACGAGGATGCGCACGAGCGCTTCCTGGTCGAGCGGGTGCACCGCGCTCATCACGGGGAGCCGGCCGATGAACTCGGGGATGAGCCCGAACTTCAGCAGATCCTCGGGGAGCAGCTTCGTGAGGTGCTCCCCGACGTCTTTCTCCGACGACCGACGGATGTCGGCGTGGAAGCCGAGCCCCTTGTTGCCGAGGCGACCCTCGATGATCTTCTCCACCCCGGCGAACGCACCACCGCAGATGAAGAGGACGTTCGTGGTGTCGATCTGGATGAACTCCTGGTGCGGGTGCTTGCGTCCGCCCTGGGGCGGCACCGAGGCCGTCGTGCCCTCGAGGATCTTGAGCAGCGCCTGCTGCACACCTTCACCGGAGACGTCGCGCGTGATCGACGGGTTCTCGGCCTTGCGCGCGATCTTGTCGATCTCGTCGATGTAGATGATCCCGGTCTCGGCCTTCTTGACGTCGTAGTCGGCTGCCTGGATCAGCTTGAGCAGGATGTTCTCGACGTCTTCGCCGACGTAGCCGGCCTCGGTGAGCGCGGTCGCGTCGGCGATTGCGAACGGCACGTTGAGCATGCGGGCGAGCGTCTGCGCGAGGAGCGTCTTGCCGCAACCGGTCGGTCCGATGAGGAGGATGTTCGACTTCTGGAGCTCGACGTCGGGGTCGCCGTATGCGCCGGCCTGGACCCGCTTGTAGTGGTTGTAGACCGCGACCGAGAGGATCTTCTTGGCCTGGTCCTGGCCGATGACGTAACCGTTCAGGTACTCGAGGATCTCCCGTGGCTTCGGCAGCTCGTCGAACTTGACCTCGGTGCTCTGCGAGAGCTCTTCCTCGATGATCTCGTTGCAGAGG
>JBBQMI010000095.1:0-6648 GCA_038328825.1 Acidimicrobiia bacterium
GGACGACTCCCCCGGCTTCCCCGACTACCCCGGCGCCGACGGCGAGGTCGCGTACCGCGAAGGCGTGTTCATGGGCTACCGCGGGTACGACACCCACGGCTACGACCCGTCGTTCTGCTTCGGTCACGGCCTCGGCTACACGACGTTCGCCTATGGCGCGGCGCGCGTCGACGGGACGGCAGTCTCGATCGACGTGACCAACACGGGATCACGGGCCGGTTCCGAGGTGGTGCAGTGCTACGTCGGCGACGTCGAGTCGTCGGTCTCCCGTCCGGTCCAGGAACTGCGCGCGTTCGAGAAGGTGCACCTCGAATCGGGCGGGTCGCTCACCGTGACGTTCGCGCTCGACGATCGGGCGTTCGCGTTCTGGTCCGACAAGGGATGGGTCGTGGAACCGGGCACCTTCACGATTCGTATCGGCGCGTCGTCGCGCGACATCCGCTCCGAGGCGACGATCGAGCACGCGGGCGCGACCCTTCCCGTCTGAGCGCGCCGTCGATACCATGCGTCCGACGTTGGGGACGGCACCGAATCCCCGGGGGGCGGCATGGCAGTGCGGGCGTACGTGCTCATCCAGACCGAGGTCGGCAAGTCGGTGAACGTCGCCCGCGAGGTCGCACAGATCGACGGCGTCGTCGCCGCCGACGACGTGACGGGCCCCTACGACGTGATCGTCGTCGCCGAGGCGAAGAGCATGGACAGCCTCGGCCAGCTCGTCGTCTCGAAGGTCCAGTCCGTCGCGGGCATCGTCCGCACGACCACCTGCCCCGTCGTCAACCTCTAGGAGGCACCGCATGAGCAACGTGCAGCGCATCTCTCCCGTCCTCATCTACGACGACGGCGCCGCCGCGATCGACTTCCTGACCCGCGCGTTCGCGTTCACCGAACTCGCCGTCCAGCGGACCCCGGACGGCACGATCGCGCACGCCGAGCTGGGATACGAGGGCGGTATCGTCGGACTCGCGGAGCGTTCCGGCGACGTGAAGTCGGTCTTCGACACCGGACCCTGCACGATCTACGTCGTCGTCGCCGATGCCGATGCCCACCACGCCCACGCGGTCGAAGCCGGGGCCGAAGTCGTGTATCCCCTCACCGACCAGGACTACGGATCGCGTGACTACGCGGTGCGGGACCCCGAAGGATTCGTCTGGGCGTTCGGCACCTACGCGCTCGGCTCGCAACCTTCGGCGAGCTGACCCAAGCGCGACCAGAGCACCAGGACTCCTCCCGTTCATGTACCCGTGGATGCCCCCTGAGGGAACTCGCGGGTACATGAGGTCGAGTTCGGAGCGGAAGCGGGGTTCAGCCCGCGTCGCGCTGGCGGCCGGCGCGGGCGGTTCGCCTCGCGTGGCGGGCGATCGCGAGCTCGACGAGGCGGTCGAGGAGCTCGGGGTACGACACCCCGGAGGCTTCCCACAGCCGCGGGTACATGGAGATCGGCGTGAACCCGGGGATCGTGTTGACCTCATTGACGAGGAAGCCGCGCGCTTCCGTGTAGAAGCAGTCGACGCGTGCCATCGCCTCGAGCCGACACGCCTCGAAGGCGCGGCCGGCGAGGTCGCGCACCTCGTCGACGCGTTCGGCTGGGAGGGGCGCGGGGATCAGCAGCTCGGCCGCGCCGCCTTCGTACTTGTCTGCGTAGTCGTAGAACTCCGCGCCGGGCACGATCTCGCCGGGGACCGACGTCTCGGGCGGGTCGTCGCCGAGCACCGCGACCTCGATCTCGCGCCCGACGACCATCTCCTCCGCGAGGATCCACTCGTCGAACACGAGCGCGGCTGCGATCGCGGCGTCGAGCTCGACCCGGTCGTGGGCCTTCGCGACGCCGACCGACGAACCCATGTTGGCCGGCTTCACGAAGCACGGCAGGCCCAATTCGCGCTCGACGCGATCCGCGAACGCCGTCGCGTCGTGACCGTCGCGGTGGGCGAGGTACGCGGCGATCGGGAGGCCCGAGGCCACCAACGCCCGCTTCATCATCACCTTGTCCATCCCGACGGCCGAGCCCACCACCCCGGATCCGACGAACGGGAGGTCGGCCAGCTCGAGCAGACCCTGCACGGTGCCGTCTTCGCCGTAGGGACCGTGCAGCAACGGGAACACGACGTCGACGGGGCCGAGCCGCGAGCCGACGACGAGCGGTCGCCCGGTCGCGAGCTCACCGAGCTCGCCAACGAGCTCGCCGCGCACCTCGAACGCGGCCGGGAGAGCCGCCGGACCCGCCGCGATCGCGCGCTGAGCCGAGTCGGCGAACAACCAGCGACCATCGGTCGTGATCGCTACGGGCAGCACGTCGTAGCGCGCGGGATCGAGCGCTCGGGCCACCGCGACCGCGGTGACGCGCGACACGTCGTGCTCGGCCGACCGGCCACCGAACAACAAGAGGATCCGAATGCGGTCTGTCATCGCTCCCCGACCGTCACGTACCGACCTGCAGGATCGCGCGGATGGCGAGTCCCATGATGAACAGTCCGCCGAGCCCGTAGAGCAGCTCCCGTCGCCCGTTGCCCTTCATCGAGATGCGGTACTGGTACAACAGGCCGACCGTGACGAACGCGACGAAGCCGTAGAACATGTGGAATCGCGGCACCGCGGTCGCGTAGGCCTTGTTGCCGACCACCAGGATCACACCGAGGAGGATCTGTACGAGGATCGCGACCTCGGCCGAGATCGTCGCGATCCACACCGGCCGACCCCGCAACGGTCGCCACTTCCACGCCGCGAGCGCGTAGAGGCCCGCGAGCCCGTTTGCGACCAGCGCGACGTAGCCCCCCACGCGGTGGATGTCGAAGACGGTTTCGATGGCCGACGCCTCAGAGCACGGCGTCGTCGGCCGCGGAGAACGCGGTCTCGTCGCCCCGGAGCTGATTCTTGAGGATCTTGCCCGCGGGGTTGCGCGGGAGCGGTTCGTCGCGCAGGTCGACGTACTCCGGCACCTTGAAGTTGGCGAGCCGCTCCGAGCACCACGCTCGGAGCTCGTCGGGTCCCGTGGCCGATCCGGGCCGGAGCTGGACCACGGCCTTCACCTCTTCGCCGAGCACCTTGTGGGCGACACCGACCACGGCCGCGTCGACCACCTCGGGATGCTCGAACAGCACCTGCTCGATCTCGACGCAGTACACGTTCTCGCCCGCCCGGATGATCATGTCCTTGGCCCGGTCGACGAGATCCAGGAAGCCGTCGGCGTCGAGCCGGCCGATGTCGCCGGTCCGGAACCACCCGTCGGCGGTGACCGCCTCGGCGGTGGCGTCGGGGCGGTTCCAGTAGCCGCGCATCATGATCGTCGGGCCCCGCATCCAGATCTCCCCGGTGGCGCCGACCACGACGTCGTGGCCCTCGGGATCTACGACCCGCAGCTCGACGGTCGGCACCGCCCGACCGACCGAACCGGGATGGGTGCGGTAGTCCTCGCCGCTGTTCGAGGTCGCGACCGACGCGGTCTCGGTGAGCCCGTACGCGGTGGTGAGCGTGCTCCGCACCGCGGGGAAGCGTTCGTGGATGCGTTGCACGAGCTCGGGCGCCGCGGGTGCGCCGCCGTAGCTCGCGCGCACCACCGACGAGAGGTCGTACTGCTCGAAGTTCTCCGACTCGACGATGCGCCACATGATCGTGGGCACGCCGCCGAACGACGTCACCTGCTCGCGCTCGATGGTCGCCATCGCCAGATCGGGGTCGAAGCGTCCTGGCGGCATGAGCACGAGCTTCGCGCCCTGCGCGTAGTTGAGCGTCATCGTCGAGAGACACCCGGTCACGTGGAACAGGGGCACGACGAGCAGCGTGGTCGGGCGCAACCCGCGGGTCTTCTCCGCCGCCGACGAGCCCCGGCCCGCGGTCGCGACCCCGACGCAGAAGATGTTCTGGAGGTTGGCGATGGCCTGGCGGTGCGTGAGGGTTGCGCCCTTCGGCCGGCCGGTCGTCCCCGACGTGTAGAGGATCGCGAGGAGGTCGTCCTCCTCCACGTCGACGGAGGGCAGCACACCCGGATCGTCGCCGTCGAAGAGCGCGGCCACGGGCTCGGCGCGCCCGTCGGCGGCCTCGAGGCCGGTGACGAAGACGTGCTCGAGGTCGGGCAGACGGTCGACGACGTCGCGCGCGATCGCCCATCGCTTCTCGTCGCAGAAGAGCACCTTCGTGCCCGAGTCCTGCAGGCCGAACTCGAGCTCCTCGGCCTTCCACCAGGCGTTGAGCGGGACGCAGACCGCGCCCATCGAGGCGCAGGCCCAGAACATCACGACCCAGTCGGCCGTGTTCGCCGAGAGCAGCGCGACCCGGTCACCCGGTTCCACCCCGCGTGCGAGCAGCTCGGTCGCGGCGCGGCGCACGAGCGCGTTGTGCTCCAGGTACGTGATCCGGCGGTCACCCTGAACGAGGAACTCGACTTCGCCCTTCGAGTCGGCCTGGGCCACGAGCTCGCGCATCGAACGCATGCGCGACGCGTACACCTGGAGCTCGGTCCCGAGCACCGGTTCGGTCACGATCTCGAAGAGTCCCCCGGGACCGGTGAGCTCGGCGATCGCGTCGGCCCGACTCGTCACGATGTGGCGGACTTCGCGTACTCGTCCTGCTCCACGTCGAAGCTCCACAGCTCGGCGTGGGTGCTCACCGGACCGTCGGTGTTGTGACCGGTGTGACCGTGCTGGAACGCGGCGCTGCTGACCCACGCGTCGAAGTCGGCCTGGGTGGTCCACCGGGTGTACACGAGGAAGGTGTCGCGACCGTCGGTCGGCTTGAGGAGCTCGAACGCTTCGAAGCCGTCCATCTTGGCGACCTCGCCGGCTCGCGCCGCGAACCGCGCGATGAGCTCGTCGGCCCGCTCCGCGGGGACGGTGATGGCATTGATGCGGACAACGCTCACTGCTGCTCCTTCATCGGCTGGGGAACGGGCGAGGGGATTCTCGCCGATCCGCACGGGCCGGGTCAGACCGGACCGCCGTCGGACCGAGCAACCCTGACCGAGCCCGCCGGTTCAGCGTTCTTCTCGGAGGAACCGTTCGATCTCCGACGCGAGCTCGTCGCCGCTCGGGAGATCGGCCTCGCTCGCCACGTCGAGCTCACGGACCATCTCGGCGACGTCGGGCCGCTCGGCGAGCCCCTCCTCGACGCGAGCGGCGTACTCCTCGGCCTGGCCGTCGAGATCGCCGGTCTCGAGGGTCATGCCCGCGAGCTCCGCGACCCGCTCCAGCAGGGCCTTGATCGCCGGCGGCGACGGGTTCCCTGCCACGTAGTGCGGCACCTCGGCCCACAATCCGATCGCGGGGATGTCGGCTTCACCGAGAGCGACCTGGAGCACGGTCTGGACTCCCGTCGGGCCGGTGTAGTCGACGCGGGTCACGCCGAGATCGGCGATGAGCGCGTGACTGGTGCCCGTGGCCATCACCCGGAGCGGCCGACGGTGCGAGACCGCGGCCGGGAGGCCACCGAGGAGCAGAGCCTGCGAGACACCGAGATGCGCGGCCGCGTCGACGATCGTGGTGGTGAACTCCAGCCAGCGGATCGACGGCTCGGGCCCGGTGCACACGACCACGTCGCGGCCACCGACCCGACCGGCGACGAAGTCGACTGCGGGCCAGTCGATCGCACGCGTGACACCGTCGACGAGGTGCACCGTCGGGCGGGTCTGCTGGAGATCGGCGATCCCCCCGAGGTCGATGCGGGCGAAGCGGCGCGCGCCGACGAGCTGATCGACCAGCGCCGCGACCGTGCCCACACCGGCGAGCCCGGCGTCGATCCAACCCGTGAACGCAACAACGAGCACGGGGTCGCGCAACTCCGGCCACTGCTCCACTTCCAGCACGGTTCCACTGTAGGCGGCCACTCCGGGTGGTTCGGAGCGCTCCCCCGCCGGTGCCCTGTAGCTTCTGGCGCATGTTGGTCCGCATCTTCACCGAACCACAGCAGGGCGCCACCTACGAACAGCAGCTCGCGGTGGCACGCACCGCCGAAGAGCTCGGCTTCGACGCCTTCTTCCGATCCGACCACTACCTCCGGATGGGCGGCGGCGACCCTCTCCCGGGTCCCACCGACGCGTGGATCACCCTCGCCGGCCTCGCGCGCGACACATCGACGATCCGACTCGGCACGCTCGTGAACTCGGCGACCTTCCGGCTCCCGGGGCCGCTCGCGATCTCCGTGGCCGAGGTCGACGCCATGAGCGGCGGGCGCGTCGAGCTGGGCCTTGGTGCCGGCTGGTTCGACGACGAACACCGCGCCTACGGCATCCCGTTCCCCGACCTCGGCGAACGCTTCGACCGCCTCGAGGAACAGCTCGCGATCGTCACCGGGCTCTGGTCGACGCCCGTCGGCGACACGTTCTCGTTCACCGGCAACCACTACTCGGTGCTCGACTCCCCGGCGCTCCCGACGCCGGTCCAGGAACGACCGCCGGTGATCGTGGGTGGAGGCGGACCCCGTCGGACCCCAGCGCTCGCGGCCCGCTACGCGACCGAGTTCAACCTCGCGTTCCCCTCACTCGACGACTACGCCGCGGCGGTGGCGCGCGTGCGGGCCGCGTGCGAGACGATCGAGCGTGACCCGACCTCGCTGCGGTACTCCGTCGCGTTGATCGTCTGCTGCGGTGAGACCGAAGCCGACGTGCGACGACGCGCCGCGCGCATCGGCCGCGATCCCGACGAGCTCCGCGCCAACGGC
>JBBQMI010000096.1:0-6612 GCA_038328825.1 Acidimicrobiia bacterium
CAGCTCGGTCCCTACAACGTGACCGTGAACTGCATCGCGCCCGGCGTCACGATGACCGAGGCGACGAAGAAGATCGTGCCGCCGGAGTTCATCGACATGATCCCCGAGTTCATGTCGGCGATGAAGAAGAAGCTGGAGCCCGAGGACCTCGCGGGCACCGCCGTCTACTTCGCGTCCGACGATGCCAAGCTCGTGACCGGCCAGGTCCTCTGCGTCGACGGCGGCGCCTTCATGCCCGCCTAGGGCCCATGCTCCCGGACCCTGGCAGCGTCAGGTCCGGAATCCGGACCCGTCGCTGCCATCGTCCGATGGATCAGGGAGCCTCAGAGGAGGAAGAGGGCCTCGAAGGGCGGCAGCTGCATGTCGACGCGACGGACGGAGCCGTCCTCCGTCGCGTCGATCACGAGGAGCTCTCCCGCGGCGGCCACGAAGAAGAACCGTCCGTCGAGCGAGGCGACGCCCAGGGCCCCGAGATCGGCGATGGACTCCTCTGTCGCTGCGCACCCACCGGGCTCGAAGCGAGCCCGCGGCGCGGCGGCGCGCGTCAGACACATCGTGCGCCCGCGGTAGTCGACGACGCGGGTCGGGGTCTGCGGGAGCACTCCGAGGACGTTCGCCCCGTCGGGGAGCGCAGCGAGCGTCGGCGGAAGGCGCCGGCGCGGCAGGGGTAGGAGGGTCATGGCATCGACGTCGAGCTCGGACCACTTTCCCACGTGGTAGAGCGCGAGGTGCATACCGGTCTGCACGCCGAACGGGGAGAACGCGGGCGCGGCCTCCGGCGGTGCGGGTGCCGGGTCGGCACCGCCGCCTCCACTGCCGGCGAGGGCGAGGAGACCGATCAGGGCGATGGCGATCCAGAGCAGCACTCCGGGGCGTGTGAACCACCCGTCGTGCTCGAGGCGGCGGGGAACCGTGCCGAGGCCGAAGGGGAGCTCCGCGTAGTGATCCTCGAAGTGGCGTCGCGGCGCGTCGGGCCCCAGGCTCGCCACCTCGTCGGGATCGTCGAGGTCGACGACGACGAGATCCTCGACCGCGCCACGGGTGCGCACAGGCCCGAGGGTAGCGACCCGGTCGGCCGGGTGAGGCCGGCACCGCGGGAGTGCCCGGGCCGCGGCAAATAGGGTGTCGGCGTCCGGCCCCCCCCCTCAGGAGACCCCGCATGCCGCAGCCCGTGATCGTCGCCACTGCCCGCAGCCCGATCGGGCGGGCCAACAAGGGATCACTCGTGGACGTCCGTCCCGACGACCTGGCCGCGACCATCGTGCGGGCCGCGCTCGACCGCGTGCCGCAGCTCGACCGCACCGAGATCGAGGATCTCATGCTCGGCTGCGCCCAACCCGCGGGGGAGCAGGGCTACAACCTCGCCCGGGTCGTTGCGATCCAGGCCGGGCTCGCCGGTGTTCCCGGCACGACCGTGAACCGCTACTGCTCGTCGTCGCTGCAGACGATCCGCATGGCCGCGCACGCCATCCGCGCTGACGAGGGAGACGTGTTCGTGGCCGCGGGGGTGGAGTGCGTCAGCCGGTTCGGTCAGGGCAAGTCGGACGGCATGCCCGGCACCGTCAACAAGCCCGCGCACGGCGCGGCGATGGAACGTTCGAAGGCGCGGGCCGAGGGTGGGGGAGGGACCTGGACGCCGTTCGACGGCCTGCCCGACGTGTACATCGCCATGGGCCAGACCGCGGAGAACGTGGCCGAGATCGAGGGTGTGACGCGTGACGAGATGGACGAGTTCGCGGCGCGCTCGCAACAGCGGGCCGTCGAAGCCCAGAAGAACGGGTTCTTCGAGCGCGAGATCACGCCCATCACCACGCCCGACGGCACCGTCGTGTCGGTCGACGACTGCCCCCGCGACGGCACGTCGGTCGAGAAGCTGTCGGGCCTGAAGCCGGTGTTCCGCCCCGACGGCTCGGTCACGGCGGGCAACGCGTGCCCGCTGAACGACGGTGCCGCGGCGGTCGTCGTGATGAGCGACACGAGGGCCGAGGCGCTCGGGATCAGGCCGCTCGCCCGCATCGTGTCGAGCGGCCTGTCGGCCCTCGACCCCGAGATCATGGGCCTCGGTCCCGTCGACGCGAGTCGCGCCGCGCTCGCCCGCGCCGGGCTCACGATCGACGACATCGACCTCGTCGAGATCAACGAGGCGTTCGCGGCGCAGGTGGTCCCGTCGGCGAAGCACCTCGGCATCCCCGCGGAGAAGCTCAACGTGAACGGCGGTGCCATCGCGCTCGGGCACCCGTTCGGTCAGACCGGCGCCCGCATCATGACGACGCTGCTCAACGGCCTCGAGGACCGCGGCGGCCGCTACGGCCTCGAGACGATGTGCGTCGGGGGCGGCCAGGGGATGGCCATGATCGTCGAACGCCTCACCTGAACGTCGCGCCGTTCACGTTGGTGCGATTGCGCCACCCAGGGGGTGGACAATCGCACCAGCGGTGGGGGTCGGCTACGCGCCGTAGACGGGTGCCGGTTCCGGGGCCTTCCGGATGAGGTCGCGGACGGCGGGGCCGATCTCCTCGGGCTCCCAGCGGCGACCCCGGTCCACCTTGGGTCCGTGCTGCCAGCCGTCGGCGACCGAGAGGATGCCGCCCTCGACCTCGAACACGCGCCCGGTGACGTCCTTGGAGTCGGCGCTGCCGAGCCACACGACGAGCGGGGCGACGTTCTCGGGGGCCATCACGTCGAAGCCCTCGTCGGGCTTGGCCATCGTCTCCGCGAAGACGGCCTCGGTCATGCGCGTGCGCGCCGCGGGCGCGATCGCGTTGGCGGTCACGCCGTAACGGCCCATCTCCGCGGCTTCGACGAGGGTGAGTCCGGCGATCCCGGCTTTGGCGGCCGAGTACGCACCCTGGCCGACCGAGCCGAGGAGCCCGGCGCCGGAGCTGGTGTTGATGATGCGGCCGTCGACGGGTGCGCCGGCCTTGCTCTGCTCGCGCCAGTACGCGCCGGCGAAGCGGGTGACGCAGAAGTGGCCCTTGAGGTGGACCCGGATCACGGCGTCCCACTCGTCCTCGCTCGTCCCGACGATCATGCGATCACGCAGGAACCCGGCGTTGTTCACGACGACGTCGAGGCCGCCGAACGCGTCGACGGCCGACTGCACGATCGCCTGGGCACCCTCCCAGTCGGCCACGTCGTTGCCGTTCGCGACCGCCTCGCCGCCGGTGGCGCGGATCTCGTCGACGACCTCACCGGCGGGGCCCGTGGAACCACCGGACCCGTCGAGCTCGGCTCCGAGGTCGTTGACCACGACCTTCGCACCCTGGCGCGCGAACTCGAGTGCGTGACCGCGGCCGATCCCGCGGCCGGCCCCGGTGACGATGACGACGCGTCCCTCACAGATTCCCATGGAGGGCGTACCGTACCCGCCGTGCGCCTGGGCGTGACGATGTTCACCACCGACCGTTCGGTTGATCCGGTCACGCTCGCGCGCGCCGTCGAGGAGCGCGGGCTCGCCTCGATGTACCTGCCCGAGCACACCCACATCCCGGTATCGCGCCGGACACCGCCACCGACCGGCGACGCCGAGCTGCGCGACGAGTACAAGCGCACCCTCGACCCGCTCGTCGCGCTGGCTGCCGCGGCGGCGGTCACCGAACGCATCTCGCTCGGCACCGGCATCTGCCTCGTCGCCCAGCGCGAACCGATCGTCACCGCCAAGGCCGTCGCCACCCTCGACCTCCTCAGTGGCGGCCGGTTCGTGTTCGGTGTGGGATTCGGGTGGAACGAGGACGAGCTCGCCGACCACGGGTTCACGATGGCGGAGCGACGGGCGGTGGCACGCGAGCACATGCTCGCGATGCAGCGGCTCTGGGCCGACGACGAAGCCGCGTTCGACGGCGACTACGTGCACCTCGCGCCGAGCTGGTCGTGGCCGAAGCCGGTGCAGAGGCCCGGTCCGCCGGTCCTCATCGGCGGGGCCGCGGGTCCGAAGCTGTTCGCGCACGTCGTCGAGTACGCCGACGGGTGGATCCCGATCGGCGGCGCCGGGATCCGTGCCGCGCTCGGCGATCTGCACACCGCCGCCGAACGCGTCGGTCGGGATCCGGCCTCGCTGCAGATCGTGCCGTTCGGTTCGATCCCCGATCCGGGCAAGCTCGAGTACTACGCGTCGCTCGGCATCGAGGAAGTCGTGTGCAACCTCCCGTCGGCGCCGGCCGACGTCGTGCTCCCGGCGCTCGACCGGTTCGCCGCGATCGAAGCTCCCTGACGCGCTCCCGGGCGCCGGGTCACCGGGCGACGGGGAGGAAGACCTCCATGCGGAGCACGTCGGCGGGTGCGTTGCCGTAGAACTGCGCGAGCTGCTCGGAGAGGTCGCGGATCGTGTGCAGCATCCCCGACATGAGCGCCAGCGAGTCGCCCTCGCACGCCTTGAACGCGAGCGTTCGGAGGGTGTTCTCGTCGGGCGGACGCTCTCCGAGATAGCTCTCGTAGAGCTCCAGCCACGCTTCGGGTGACGCCATGAACTGCTCCAGTGGGGGAGGAGGGGCAGAGTGAGCGCCAATCATGTCGCGCGTGCACCCGACTTCCGCAAGCTTGTCGTGCGCGAACTCACGCAACGTGGTGATCGGGCCTCCGTCAAGGCCGCAGGGTGACGCTGCGCGCGCTCGAGGACGCTTTCAGATGGCGCGACCCGCGAAGCCGGCGATCCGATCCTCGAGCGACGCGTGGTCGGACACGGCGACCTCGGCGCCGAAGACCCCGGGAGTGCGCATCTCAGGGCCGATCATGAGCTTGCCCACCTCGAGGGCCGCGGCGAGCACGTCGTTGTCGACGGCGTCGGGTTGTCCGGTGGCCTTCGCGACATCGACGGCATGCACCGCGACGTCGAAGATCGCGATGTTCAGTGCGATCGACGCCGGCATCTCACCGAACGGGAGCTTGACGATCATGTCGAGGTTGTCGGCGTCGCGAAACGCGGCGTCGGCCCGGTCGGCCGAGGAGCGGAACGCCGCCTTGGGGTCGTCGCCGAGGACGTCGGAGCTCATGAGCTCGCCGACGAGCTCGTCGGACACGCTTCCCTCCTCGACTGCCGTGGCGAACATGGTCGCTCCGCCGGTGAGGTGGTTGACCAGATCCCGGACGGTCCACTCGGTGCAGAGAGTGGGCAGGCCCCACTGATCGTCTCCGATCCCGTCGACCACCGACTTGGTCTCGGCGATCACCCGACTCATCGCGGTCACACTGTCCATGGAACGTTCTCCTCGCTGGACGATTCGATGTCGCGCACGCTACCCCCTCGAACGGCGGCGGGCCCGGTGGCTCGGGAGCCTCACAGACGCTCGATGATCGTGACGTTCGCCTGGCCGCCGCCCTCGCACATGGTCTGGAGGCCGTAGCGGCCGCCCGTGCGTTCGAGCTCGTTCAGGAGGGTGGTCATCAACCGGACGCCCGTCGCGCCGAGGGGATGCCCGAGCGCGATCGCCCCGCCGTTCACGTTCACCTTGGCGAGGTCGGCGCCGGTCTCGCGCTGCCACGCGAGCACCACCGACGCGAAGGCCTCGTTGATCTCGACCAGGTCGATGTCGTCGAGGCTCATTCCCGTGCGCTCGAGCGCGTACGCCGTCGCGGGGATCGGCGCGCTGAGCATGAAGATCGGATCGTCGCCGCGCACGCTGAGGTGATGGATCCTCGCCCGGGGCGTGAGTCCGTGGGTGGCCAATGCCTGTTCGCTCACGACGAGCATCGCGGTCGAGGCGTCGGAGATCTGGCTCGCGAGCGCTGCGGTGAGTCGGCCGCCCTCGACGAGCGGCTTCAGCGACCGGATCTTGTCCCAGTTCGGCTCACGGGGACCTTCGTCGCGGGTGACATCGCCGTAGGGCACGATCTCGAGGTCGAAGCGCCCCTCGGCCTGGGCTCGCAAGGCGCGCTCGTGCGACTCGACCGCGAACGCCTCCATCTCCTCGCGGGTGACGCCCCACTTCTCGGCGATGAGCTCGGCCCCGCGGAACTGGCTGACCTCCTGGGTGCCGTAGCGCTTCACCCAGCCCTCCGAACCGCTGAACGGGTCGGTGAACCCGAGCGGTTCGGCCATGGTCATCGCGGAGGAGATCGGGATCTGGCTCATGTTCTGCACGCCACCCGCGACGATCACGTCGTTGGTGCCGCTCATCACGGCTTGCGCGGCGAAGTGGACCGCCTGCTGGCTCGACCCGCACTGCCGGTCGATCGTCGTGCCGGGTACCTCCTCGGGGAGGCCGGCGGCGAGCCACGCCGTGCGGGCGATGTCGCCCGCTTGTGGACCGATCGCGTCGACGCAGCCGAAGTAGACGTCTTCCACCGCGGCCGGGTCGATCCCGGTGCGGTCCAGCAGCGCCGAGATCGCGTGGGCGCCGAGGTCGGCCGGGTGCACGCCGCTCAGGCCGCCCCCACGGCGACCGACCGGTGTGCGCAACGTGTCGACGATGTAGGCCTCGGGCATCAGGTTCTCCAGGTTTCCGGGTCAGGTGTGCGGGTACCGGTCGAAGATCGCAGCGTTGGTTGCGTTACCGGTGCTGTACGACGGGAACGCAACGAACTCGGGCGGAATTCCGGCGGGAGGGCCGGTGGCGGGGGCTCGGGTAAGGGGTCCAGGATCGCGCGGGCGACGAGCTCGCGGTGCCAGGTCGCGTC
>JBBQMI010000097.1:0-6565 GCA_038328825.1 Acidimicrobiia bacterium
GAGCATCCGGGCGAAGCGCTTGATCGCGTAGCCGGCGTACAGGCCGTCTTCGACGCGTTCGTCGTAGGTCCACTTGAGCACCACGGTCCGGCGCTTGCGGGCCGGGTCGGTCGGATCGATGCGGGGACGGCCGTAGACGCAGAAGATCCCGATCGTGCCGTACTCGTAGAGGTGGTGGTACACGGGATCGAGACCGATGCTGCCGAGGTTGGCGAAGAACGCGCTCGCGTACATCGGGTCGCCGCCGATGAAGCTGTTCGGCAGGAGGCCCAGGGCGTCGATGCCGTGCACGAGCCGGAACCCGAGTCGCTTCAACGGGCCCGGGAGCCGCAGCACGAGGTCGAGCTCCTTGTCGACACCGCTCGGTCCGCCGAAGCGTTCCTCCCGCAACTGCGCCTGCATCGCGGTGACCATCTGCTCGAAGCTCTCCGACGGCTCGAACCGGCGTTTCACGATGACGATCGGTGAACCTTCGGCGAGCTTGCGCTTGGCGGAGTACGAGAGCCAGATCCCGTCGCGCTGGTAGAGCCCACCGCCGGCAACGAACCGGTTCAGGTTCGGGTACTGCTCGAAGCCCTTGGCTGCGGCCCAGAGCAACACGTGGAACGGCGTGACCTGCGTGTCGGGATGGAGCTCGTTGAAGCCGCGCACGAACTGGTCGGTCTTGGTGAGGTCGAGCGTCTGCTCCCAGTTGATCGTCGACTCGTTCCGGGTCGGCATCATGTACGGCATGATCCGGCGGTACGCGGGAACGTCGCGCACGAGCGTGCCGTCGGCGCGCTGCTTCTTCACGCCACGCCCATCCCGGTTCGCTGTTCGGCTCGCGACTCCACGGTCGGCGAGCCTAGCGAGCCGGTCCTGGCGGGGAGGTGTGTCGGGTCGTTGACTCGGCGTCGACGCTCGGTCAGCCTTCTGGACATGGAACCGACGAACCGAGATCTGACCGAAACCGAAGCTCGTGCCCTGGTGAAGGAGGTCTCGAGCATCTGGTGGATCGTGCTCGTGGTCGGCCTCGTCTTCGTCGGTTTCGGTCTCGTGATGTTGTTCAACGTGGCCGCGGGTGCGACGGCGATCGCGGTGATCGTCGGCGCGTTCCTCGTGTTCGACGGCGTCGTCGCCCTCGTCACCGCCGGTCGCAACGGCGGGTCGAGGGCGCTGGGCATCCTCGTCGGGATCGTGCTGATCATCGGCGGCGTCATCGTCGCCGCGTGGCCGGGTGTCACCTTCCTCGTCATCGCGATCGTGTGGGGCATCACGATCGTCCTGGGGGGGATCACCCGCATCGTGGGTTCGATCGCGCTGAAGGGCGACGGCTGGGGCTGGGTGCTCTTCATCGGCGTCGCCGAGCTCAGCGTCGGCATCGCGGCTCTGGTCTGGCCGCACATCACCGCGTACGTGATCCTCCTGCTGATCGGGATCTACGCGATCGTGGCCGGCGTGATCCAGATCTTCCTGGCGTTCCAGCTGAAGAAGGTGCCGGAGCGCCTCGGGATCAGCTAGCCCGGCTCGTGAACGTGCACGGCATGCGCTTGATGCCGTGGATGAAGCTCGACTGCAGCATCTCCGGCTCGCCCGTGATCTCGATGTCGGGGAGGCGTCGAAACAGCTCCTCGAACATCACCGAGATCTCGCGCCGGGCGAGGTTCGCGCCCAGGCAGAAGTGCGGGCCGCCCCCGCCGTACCCCGCATGCGCGTTCGGGGAGCGCGTGATGTCGAACCGGAACGGATCTGGGAAGGCGCGTTCGTCTCGGTTCGCCGAGTTGAACCAGAGCACGACCTTCTCACCCTCCTTGAACGGGTGACCCGAGATCTCGGTGTCCTGCGTCGCGGTGCGGCGGAAGTGGATGACCGGCGTCGCGTAGCGCACGATCTCCTCGACCGCGTTCTGCGCGAGGGCGTCGAAGTCGGAGATCCACAGCGCCTTCTGGTCGGGGTTCCGGGTCAGTTCGAGCATCCCGTGACTGATGGCCGTGCGCGTGGTCTCGTTGCCGGCGACGACGAGCAGGATGAAGAACGAGGCGAACTCGGTCAGCGTGAGCCGTTCACCGTCGACCTCCGCGTGCATGAGCGTGCTGGTGATGTCGTCGGTCGGGTCGTCGAGCCGCTGCTGGCCCAGCTCCGACGCCATCTGGTGGAGCGTCATGAACGCACCGAGCAGATCCTCGAACGAGTTCACGTACTCCGGGTCGCCGAGGCCGAGGATGATGTTCGTCTGCTCGAGCACCGTGTGCCGCTGCGACTGTGGGACCCCGGCCATGTCGCAGATGATCCGCAGCGGGAGCTCGGCGGCGATCTCGCTCACGAAGTCGCACTCGCCTTTCGCAGCCACGCTGTCGACCACGTCGCGCGCTGCGAGCTTCACCGAATCCAGGAGCTTGTTCAGCTCCTTCGGGGTGAAACCGCTGCTCACGAGCCGGCGCAGACGGGCGTGGCGCGGGTCGTCCATGTTGATGATGCTGCCGAGGAACTCGCCCATCTCGCCGGGGATGTCGCCGATGTTCGAGCCACCGCGCGACGAGCAGAAGAGCTCGGCGTGACGGCTCGCGTAGATCACGTCGTCGAACCGGGTGAGGGCCCAGAAGCCGGGGCCCTGGCCGAATCCCTCGATCACGGGCTCCTCGTGGAACGAGATCGGTGCCTCGTCTCGCAGCAGCTTGAAGATCGCCTCGCGTTCGGCATCCGGTCGCGCCCAGACTTCGAGCTGACCGAGCTCGATCTCGGCGACGGTGAGCGGAGACGTTGCGGGGAAGATGGGCATCATTGCCCGGAGGCTATGCGAGGGTCGTGCGGAGGCGCTCGGCGCAGCGGGCGGCGTGGGCGAGGACCTCCTCCTCACCCGGCACCCGGCGCTGTTCCATCAGGATCGCACCGTCGACCACGACAGTGTCGACGGCCGCGCCGGTCGCCGAGTACACGAGACCGGCGACGCGGTCGGACGGGATCGACTCGGGCGTCCCGAGGTCGACGAGCAGGAAGTCGGCGGGGCTGCCGACCGCGAGTGGCCGACCGCCGAGTCGCGGCGCCGCCTGGCCGGTCACGATCGCCCACGCGTCGGCGGCGGGCAGCATCGCGGGATCGGCGGTGGTGTGCTTCTGCAGGAGCGACAGCAGCTTGACGTCCTGCATGAGATCGAGGGAGTTGTTCGATGCCGCGCCGTCGGTTCCGATCCCGATCGCGACACCTGCAGCGCGGGCCGCCGGATAGGGAAACGCTCGCCCGGTGGCGAGCTTCATGTTGGAGGCGGGGTTCGTGACGATGGTCGCACCGCGCGCCGCGATGAGCTCGAGCTCGGCGTCGTCGAGCCAGACACCGTGGGAGAGCACGGCCCGGTCGCTCAGCACGCCGAGGCGATCGAGGTACGTGGTGGGACGCACGCCGTGGGCGGCGAGGCAGTCCTCGACCTCTCCGCTCGTCTCCGAGAGGTGGATCTGCAGCACGACGTCGCGCTCGGCGCTGAGCTCTGCGAGTCGGCGGAGCGAGTCGGACCCGACCGTGTAGATCGCGTGCGCGGCGAGCGACGGGACGACCCGCGCGCCGAACTCGCCGAGCCGGTCGAGGGCCTCGGGGACCGCGTCGATACGATTCCACTCGGGTGCATCCGGCGTCTCGATGACCGGCACGCTCACCACGCCGCGCAGGCCGGCATCGACGACCGCCCGGGCGATGTCGAACTGGAACCAGTACATGTCCCAGAAGCAGGTGGTGCCCGAACGGATCATCTCCAGCGCGGCGAGGCGGGTACCCCAGTACACGTCGTCGGCGGTGAGCTCCGCCTCTGCGGGCCAGATCCGGGTGCGGAGCCAGTCCATGAGCGGGAGGTCGTCGCCGTGCCCGCGGAACAGGGTCATCGCGGCGTGGGTGTGTGCGTTCACCAGTCCAGGCGTCAGCTCGAGGCCGCGCCCCTGCACGATCACTTCGGCGTCCGCGCCTCCGTCGTCGTCGACTCCCGCGACGGTGGGCGCGAGCTCGACGATGATCCCGTCCTCGACGCGAACCGACACGGGTACACCCTCGAGCTTCGCGTCACGCACGACGAGCGTGCTCATGCGGCGCTCGCCTTCATGCGGCGAGCCGCGAGATCACCACACCGACGTCGGCGACCACCCGCTCGCGGTTCGCGGCGGCGCCGGACTCGTACTCCTCCATCGTGAGCCGGGTCGGCTCGAGGCCGTTGGCGAGGTTGTCGACCACGCAGATCGCGGCGTATGCGAGTCGGGTCTCGGCGGCGACGACGCACTCCGACGCGATCGTCATCCCCACGAGGTCGGCGACACGGGCGAGGGCCCGGACCTCGGCAGGCGTCTCGAACCGTGGACCCGTGGTCTGCGCGTACACGCCACCGTCGACGAGCGGGCTCGACGCGACGGCTGCCCACGCGGCGACGATCTCGGAACGCCAGGCCAGGTCGAAACCTGGGATCGAGTGCCCACGGGCGTCTTCGAACCGGGTCGGGTTGGTGCCGGGGGCGTAGAAGTCATCGGCGGCGACGATCGTGCCGACCGGCCACTCGGTGCGCAGGCTCCCGACCGACGAGAGCGCGATCACCCGATCGCACCCGGCGGCCGCGAGGGCATCGAGGTTGGCGACGTGATCGACTCGGTGGGCGGGCGTGAACGTGTCGAGGCCGTGCCGCTCGAGCCAGACGGCGTCGTCGGTCTCAAGCAGCGCGACGCCGCCACGTTCCACGCGCGTCGCGGCCGCGCTCGCAGCCAGGCGCATGACGCCGTGGCCCCCGATGAGTCCGAGCTTCGACATCGGCGGATTCTAGGACTGGCCTCGTGGTGCGCGACGAAGCTCGCCTCTCACCGTCGCCTCATGGATCCTCGTGCATGATGGTGACATGGGGATCCGTCGGCCCGGCGCACTCCTCGTGGCACTCGGGCTGACCGCGAGCACGACGATCGCCCTCGTTCCGACCGCGGCCCGAGCATCGATCCCAGCCGGTTCGATCCCGGCGAAGCCGAACATCGTGTTCGTCCTCACCGACGACCTCGACGCGTCGGAACTCGCCACGATGCCGCACGTGCGCCAGCTGATCGCCGACGAAGGCGAGACGTTCTCGAACTACTTCGTGAGCAACTCGTTGTGCTGTCCGTCGCGCGCGACGACGCTGCGCGGCCAGTACGCGCACGACGATGGCGTCGAGACCAACGGAGGTGGCAATGGTGGGTTCGAGGCCGCGTTCACGAAGGGTATCGAGGGGTCGACGGTCGGCACGTGGCTGCACGGCGCCGGCTACCGGACCGCGCTGATCGGCAAGTACCTCAACGGGTACCCCGCCACCGCGGGTGACCGGTACGAGCCGCCGGGCTGGGACGACTGGATCACGCCGACGCGGCCGGGGGATCCGTACGACGAGTACGGCTACACCCTCAACGACAACGGCCGGCTCGTCCATCACGGCCACACCCCGGCCGACTACGGCACCGACGTGTACATGCATGCCGCCCAAGACTTCGTCACCCGTGCGGCCCGCGACGCCGCCCCCTTCTTCCTCTACCTCGCGCCGTACGCGCCGCACCGGCCGGCGACACCGGCGCCACGAGACGCCGCGAGCTACCCGGGCGCGCGGGCGCCGCGCACGCCGGCGTTCGACGAGGCCGACGTGCGTGACAAGCCCGCGTGGGTGCAGGCGCAACCGCGGCTGAGTCCGTTCGTGCAGTCGCGGATCGACGGCCTGTACCGGCGTCGGATCCAGTCGCTGCGGGCCGTCGACACCGGGGTCGCGAAACTGGTCGAGACGTTGCGACAGTCGGGGCAGCTCGACGACACCTATTTCGTCTTCACGTCCGACAACGGCTTCCACCTCGGCCAACACCGACTCCCAGCCGGCAAGCAGACCGCCTACGAGGAGGACATCCACGTCCCGTTCGTGGTGCGCGGTCCGGGGATCCCGGCCAAGACGAAGGTCCGCGCGCTGGTGGGCAACGTCGATCTCGCCCCCACGTTCGCCGACCTCGCAGGCGCGCCGACTCCCGACTTCGTCGACGGCCGCTCGTTTCGTCGGTTCCTCACCGACCCGAAACGGTCGAGCCACGACTGGCGCCACGCGTACCTCCTGGAACACTGGCAGGAGACACCCGGGGGTCCGACGCGTGCGGGTGACCTTCCGCTCGAGCCGCCCGATCCCGACCAGGCCGGCCCGGCGCGAGCGGTCCGCGCGCGGCGGCCATCGCGTGCGCATGGGCACGAGCGCTGGCTCGCGCTGAACGACATCCCGAACTTCCGGGGTCTGCGTACCGCGCGGTACACCTACGTCGAGTACGACACCGGTGAGCGCGAGCTCTACGACCTCACCGACGATCCCGCGGAGTTGCGGAGCCTTCCCGTCGACGCCGCGCATGAACTCCGCCAACGGTTGCACCGTGAGCTGGTGGCGCTCGCCAACTGTAGCGGCGCAGCCTGTCGGCGCGCCGAGGAGCCCGACCCGGACTCCTGAGTCCGGTTTCACGATCGGAGAGCGCTCAGGCGCGCAGCTTGTCGAGCGCGCGCTCGAGCGTCGCGAGCTCGTCGGGATCGAGGCGGTCGATCATCTCGCGTTGCAGATCCGCGAGGTGCACGTCGA
>JBBQMI010000098.1:0-6563 GCA_038328825.1 Acidimicrobiia bacterium
TCGATGAGATCCCCGTGAGCCCGACCGGCAAGGTCCGCCGCTCTGCGCTCGCGGCGACGCTCGGGCTCGAGTGAGAGGACCGGCGTGAGCCCGACCGATCTCCTCGACAATCCGATGTGGCACGCGCTGCAGGGCCCCCACCGCGACTTCGCCCGGACCCGCGGACGCGCGGCGCGCTACGACCCCGAGGTCACGCCGTTCTCGGGCGTGCCCGACGACCCGGATCCGGCCGACTGGGCCGACCTCGCCGCGCTCTTGCGCCCCGACGAGGTCGCGGTGCTCGCGGGACCGGCGCTGGCGTTCCCCGACGCGTGGGAGACGATCTTCCGCATCGCAGGGGTGCAGATGCTGGGGCCCGACTCTCCGCCGCCGGCCGCCGATCGGGAGTCGATCGGGAGCGCGCTCGGACCCGAAGACGTGGAGGAGATGCTCGAGCTCGTCGCCCGGACCCGCCCCGGGCCCTTCCTCCCCCGCACGGTCGAGCTCGGCGGGTACCTCGGAGTGCGAAGAGGAGGTCGGCTGGTGGCGATGGCCGGCCACCGGATGCGCCTCCCCGGATACACCGAGGTCAGCGCCGTCTGCACCGACGTCGAGTTCCGGGGCCAGGGCATCGGCGGCTCGCTCGTCGACCAGGTCGTGGCCGGGATCCTCGCCCGCGGCGAGCGGCCGTTGCTCCACGCCACGGTGGAGAACGAGGGCGCCATCCGGCTCTACCGATCCCTCGGCTTCACCCTCCGGAAGCACATCGAATTCGCCGAGGTCCGACCCCCGACCGGCTGATCCCGGCACCCCCGAGATCGGACCCACGATTCCCGCGCCGGCACCGCGAAAGTGAGTAGATTTCCCTACGAGGCAGCACCAGCTACAGGAGGCCATGGAATGGGGCACGGACCGCGTCGATCGACTCGACGACTACTTCTCGGCGGACTCGCGGCGGTTGCCGTCGTCGCCGGCACCGCGATTCCCGCCACCGCGGTGTTCGCAGCCAACGACTACCCCGTCCCGCCTCCGCCCGTCGTCGAACCCACCTCGGTCACTCGGCCCACCGGCCCGCCCGCCGAGGTGAAGGGAACGACGGTCACCAAGAACACCAACAAGCCGAACAACGGCGTCGAGGTGCTCGGCGCGCAGGTGACCCGTGGTTCGATGCCGTTCACCGGTGGCGACGTCGCCGGCCTCGCGGCGATCGGTGTCGGTGCGGTGGCCATCGGTGCGGTCATGGTGCAGCGCACGCGCCGCTCCAAAGCCACCGCCTGAGCCGACATTCCGGAGAACGGCGCCGCTCAGCGCGCCACGATCTCGTCGATCCGCGCCAGCACATCGTCGTCGAGGCGCGGGAGGACGTCGAGCGCGCCGAGGTTGTCGGTGAGCTGATCGACCCGGCTCGCGCCGAGGATGACCGAGGAGACGTGCGGGTTGTGCGCACACCACGCTATCGCGAGCTGGGCCGGTGAGCACCCGAGATCGTCGGCGACGGCGACGATCCCGCGGACCTTCTCACTCGCGCCCGGGTCGGTGACCGACGGCTTCAGCCACTCGTAGCCCGGCTGGGCGGCGCGACTGTCTTCGGGAACCGAATCGAGGTACTTGCCGGTCAACAGGCCCGACGCCAAGGGGCTCCAGATGGTGAGCCCGAGCCCGATGTCGTCGTAGAGACGGGCGTACTCCTTCTCGACCCGACGCCGGCTCAGCAGGTTGTACTGCGGCTGCTCGACCACCGGCTTGTGCAGGTGGTGACGCTCGGCGATCTCCCACGCGGCGCGGATCTCGTCGGCCGTCCACTCCGACGTCCCCCAGTAGAGCGCCTGGCCGCGAGAGATGATGTCCGACATTGCCCACACGGTCTCCTCGAGCGGCGTGTCGGGATCCGCACGGTGGCAGTACAGGATGTCGACGAAGTCGAGGCCGAGCCGTTCGAGCGAGCCGTCGATGGCCTGCATGAGGTACTTGCGGTTCAGCGTGTTCGCCATGTTCGGGCCACCGTGGATGCCCCAGTAGACCTTCGTGGAGATCACGTACGAGTGGCGGGGCCACCCGAGGTTCTCGATCGCCTTTCCCATGATCCGTTCGGAGTCGCCGCCCGCGTAGGCCTCCGCGTTGTCGAAGAAGTTCATGCCCGCGTCGTACGCGGTCTGCAGGCACGCCTCCGCGCTCTCGCCCTCGAGCTGACCACCGAAGGTCACCCACGAACCGAACGACAGCACGCTGACCTGGAGGCCCGACCGGCCCAGTCGTCTGTACTCCATCTGCTTCTCCTCGGTTGGTGGTCGCTTCAGAACAGGGGCCGGAGCGGGTCGGAGCCGTCCCAGGTGTCGTGGGCGGCCCGCACCGTGCCGGCCAACCAGCGGGTCGAGCCGTTGAGCTCCATCACCTCGGCGAGCAGCGGCCCGCCGGTGTCGTAGTAGGCGAAGTGGGCCATCCCACCGCCGTCGCCGTCGGTCACGGGCTCCCAACCCGCGGCGGCGGCGAGGCCTTCCCAACCCGACCAGTCTTCGACCCACCACGCGAGGTGGTGCGCGCCCTCACGACCGGCGGCGAGCGCCTCGGCGAACACCGACGAGACGTCGTCGTGGGTCGCGATCAACTCGATCTGCAGGTCGGCCGAGTTCGCGAACGCGAGGCTGAGGACCGGCTCGACCGGCTCGCCGCGCAGCCGGTAGCCCTGCATCCGGGTCTCCGCCATCGTCAGGAACGGGCCGACCCCGAGCGCGGCCCACCACGCGACCGCGGCCTCGAGGTCGCGGACGACGTACGCGCACTGACGGATCGGTCCACACCGGCTGAGCGGTCCCGGGTTCATCGCCCGTATCCTCGCGCGCACCCCACCGGACCCGCTCCAGGCCCGGCCCGCTCCTCGAGAGGAACCACCGTGGCCGATTTCCCCTATACGGATCGTTTCACCGTGCACCGCACCCTGCCGGCCGCCGGACGCGCGCGCGAAGACGTGCTGGCCGAGCTCGAGACGATGGCCAAGGAGGAGGACGCGTTCTGGGAGACGGGCAAGTGCTCCGGCACGATGTACTGCGGCGACCACGAGCACTACGACTTCATGAACGAGGCCTTCGGCCGTTTCGCGCACGTGAACGCGCTCCAGCGCGACATGTGCCCGAGCCAGACGAAGTTCGAGGGCGAGATCATCGCCATGACCCTCGACCTCTTCCACGCCGACGCCGTGACCGACTCCACGCCGGTCGGGCTCGTCACCACCGGGGGCACCGGCAGCATCATGCACGCCGTGCTCGCCTACCGGGAGCTCGCGGCGCAGACGCGGGGTGTCACGCACCCGAACCTCGTCAAGCCCGAGACCGCGCATCCCGCGTTCGACAAGGCGTGCCACCTCTTCGGGGTCGAGGTCCGCAACACCGCGGTCGACTCGGAGCGGCTCACGGCCGACGTCGGTGGGATCGCCGACGCGATCGACGAGAACACGATCGCGATCATCGGTTCGGCGTGCAACTACGGCTACGGCACGATCGACCCGATCGCCGAGATCGGCCAGGTCGCGCTCGAGCGGGGGGTCGGACTCCACGTCGACGGGTGCCTCGGTGGGTTCATCCTCCCGTTCGGCGAGGAGCTCGGCTACGACATCCCGCCGTTCGACTTCCGCGTCCCCGGAGTGACGAGCATCTCGGCCGACACCCACAAGTACGGCTACGCGTTCAAGGGCACGTCGGTGCTGTCGTTCCGCGACCAGGCGCTGCGCAACGCCCAGTACTTCTTCCTCACCGGGTGGAGCGGCGGCAAGTACTGCTCACCGGGCATGGAAGGGTCCCGCTCGGGCGGCCTCATTGCGGCGACCTGGGCAGCGATGGTCTCCATCGGCCACGACGGCTACCTCGGCTACGCCAAGGCCATCTTCGAGACGTCGGACACGATGCAGGCGGCGGTGCGCTCACACCCCGAGCTGCGACTCCTCGGCACGCCGACGTTCCTCTTCAGCTTCACGTCCGACGACTTCGACGTGTACCACGTGAACGACTTCATGCGGAAACGAGGATGGCGGTTCAACGGCCAGCAGTACCCGAACGCGTTGCACATGGCGGTCACCCGACCGCAGACACAACCGGGCGTGGCGGAGTCGTTCGCGGTCGACCTGGCCGATGCCGTCGCGTACGCGAAGGAGCACGCCGCCGAGGCGCCCGCGTCCGGTGCGATCTACGGCGGGGTCACGGGTGGCCTGACCGACGAAGCCGACGACTTCATCCGAGCGGTGATGGCCGGGATGATGGACACCCAGTCGAGTTTGCCACCGGCCCCCTAGACTTTGCCCCATGCCGCCGTCGCATGCAGTGATCGCAGGCGTGAACAAGGCGGGAACCACTTCGCTCTTCGCCTCGCTCTCGACCCATCCCGATATCGCGCCGGCGTCGATCAAGGAGACGCGTTACTTCCTCCCGGCGCGCTACGGCGAGCCGCTGGAACCGATCTCGGTGTACGACGGCTACTTCACCGACGCCTCGCCCGGCGCAGTACGACTCGAAGCGACACCGTCGTATCTCTACGGCCGAACCGCAGTCGCGCGCGCCATCGACGACGCGTTGCCCGACCCGCGCATCCTCGTGATCCTCCGGGAGCCGGTGGCCCGGGCGATCTCGTTCTTCCGGTACCAGAAGGCGCGCCTGCGGTTCCCCGCCGACCTCACGCTCACCGACTACCTCGCCGAAGCCGACGCGCTCGGTGAGGCCGACTTCGGCGATCCGGAGCGCGAGCGGTTCATGGCCTTCCGGGGCGGCCTGTACGCCGAGTTCATCCCGTCGTGGCTCGAGCAGTTCGGTCGCGACCGGGTGCGGTTCGTGTTCTTCGAGGACCTGCTCGGCGATCCGTTGCCGACGCTGCGAGGCATCGCCTCGTGGCTCGGCATCGATCCCGCCGGGATCGCCGCCGACGTGCTCAGCTCCGAGAACCGCACCACCGGCTACAAGAGCGGCGCGCTCCAGCGCGCCGCCCTCACCGGTAACGACCGCTTCGAGGCGTTCCTCCGCCGTCACATGGGCCTGAAGCGCCGGTTGCGTTCGCTCTACTACCGCGTGAACGGGCAGAAGCCGCAGGACAACGTTGCCGACGACGTCCGCGAAGAGCTCGCGGCGCGCTACTCGGAGCCGAACGCGTCGCTCGCCGCGTTGCTCACCCCGTTGGGCGTGGCGCTACCCGACTGGCTCGCGCTCGCGGCGACCCGCCAGCCGCCCGCGTAGACCGAGCTCCCTCCGGGCGGCTGCGCCCGACGGTTCGGGATCGGGGACACGCCGTTGCTCACGGGCGACGAGGAACACGACCGCGCACTCGACCACGACCGCCATCATCGCCGGGATCGCGACACCGGAGTCGTTCAACAGGTACCCGAGCACCGCGGTGACACACACGGCGAGCATCGTCGCCTTGAAGGTCGTGATACGCCGGACCAGACCCGCGACCGTCCCTGGCTTCGCGGAGAGCAGGTAGATCACCGCGAACCCGATGGCCACCGGGATCATCCACACGAAGACGGTGTGACCGAACGATGCGAGGTTCTCGCCGGCCTTGCGCCGGACGACGAGGAACAACCCGCCGAGACCGTCGCGACCGACCTGCTCGAAGAAGCGGCCGACGTGGGTCCGCTGCTCGGGAGGTCGCAGGAGATCGATGAAGCCGATCGCGAGCCCCGAGACGACGAGGACGCCGCCAAGCGCGATGACGGTCGACCAACGAATCTTGCGCCCGAGGATCAGCCACGCGAGGAGCACGAACCCGGGCGCGGCGGCCGACGCACCGAAGTCCTGGCCGAACATCGGCGCCATCATCACGAGCAGGACCACCAGGAGGGTCGCGATCGCGACGGCCCGACCGACAGGACCACGCCATCGCCAGGCCAGCAGCCCCGCGAACAGCAGGGTCGCCGAGCTGAGCTGCGAGAACGTCAGGTTGCCCTCACCCGCGACCCGGATCCCCACTGTCGCCGAGTAGCCGAACACCGTGTTGAACTCGAGGTTGGCGCCGGTGACGAGGTCGATCGCGTGCGCGGCGACGGTGAGGCCGAGCGCGACGATCAGCGCATCGCAGAAGGTCCGGCGGCCGACGAGCGTGCAGAACGCGGCGAACACCACCGCGCCGCCGAACAGGAAGAGCCAGTACGCATTGGAGCCGCCATTGGCAACGAAGTGCAGCGGACCCGCGACATACGTCGCGAGGAGGAACCCGAGGACGCCGAGCGCCGCCCATTCCACGACCACGAGCGCACGTCGGAACCGGCTCAACGCGAGTGCCGCGCCCAAGGCCAGCAGCGCGCCGAGCACGACGAGCACGAGCGCGGCCCCGCCCTGGCGGTTGTCACGAAACACGCTGTCGCGACTCGTCTGGATCAGCCAGTCGACCCGGTCCGACCCACTCCCCTCGGCGCTCGCGGTTGTCATCACCCGGCCTTCCATCGCACTCGGACGGTCCACGCCGAGCATCGAGAGCAGCGTCGGCGCAACGTCGACGATGTCGACGAAACCACTCCGCCGGGTGGTACCGGACTTCAACAGCCCCGGAGCCACGCCGGGAGCGCGGACCGCAGCGACCGCGAGACCACCCGACGCGCGCGACGC
>JBBQMI010000099.1:0-6563 GCA_038328825.1 Acidimicrobiia bacterium
GTGGCGGCACCGTCGAAGTGCTGTGGGTTCTCGACGTACTGCTTCTCGAGCGAACTAACTCTCGATGAACTACTTCTTGATGTCGTCGATCTTGTCCTCGACCCAGTCCTTGGCGTCTTCGACCTTCTGCTTCGCCTTGCCGGCCGTCTTGTCGGCCTTGCCCTCGCGCTGGAGGTCCTTGTTGTCGGTGAGGTCGCCGGCCGCTTCCTTGGCCCGGCCCTTCAGCTCATCCATCTTGCCTTCCATCGCGTACTCCTTCGGTCGGTGGTGTCGGACTCTCGTGTCCATCACGTACCCGCTGGGTCGCCGGGAAAACGTCCGCGAACCGTGTCCGTGGTCACGTCGGGTGAGTGGGCTCATCCGGTGCCGGCGACCGGACCGATGGGGTCGCCGGTCAACTCGCCCGGCGCGCGTCCCGTCCCTGCGACCGGTCCGATGGTGTCGCCGCGGAAGCGGTCGTAGTGGTGCGCGATCGCGTCGAGGTAGGCGAGCTCCTCGCGCCGCACCTCGTCGAAGTCGGGGGCGTCCTTCACGTGATCCTTGGTGACCGCGAGCGCGACGGTGCGCGCCTCCGGATCGATCGCCGAGATCAAGCCGGCCGGGATCATCCGCTTCCTGCCGAAGATCCAGAATCCGGTGTCGACGACCAGACTGCCGCGCTCCACCTCGTACGTCGCTTCGTCGACCTTGCCGATCCGACCGTCGAGCGCCTCGACGTCGAACCCGGTCACGTCGATGCGCTCGATCGGGGATCGTGCGTTCCCGGCGGGGACGTCGATCTGCCAAACCCAGATGTCTGTCATGTCGGGTACCTCCAGTTTCGTGGAACCGTTGACCTACCCCGAATGGGTCGCGGGCAAACGGCTTACGATCGATCGGATGCGACTTCCCGACGACGCGGGCCGGAGCCGACTGACCGCCGCGCCGGTCGCTCGACTCGCGACCGTGACGTCCGCCGGCGCGCCGCACCTCGTGCCGATCACGTTCGTGCTCCTCGGCGACGAGCTGTGCTTCGCGGTCGACCACAAGCCGAAGTCGACGACCGACCTCGCCCGGTTGCGCAACCTCCGTCACGAACCGAGGGTCGCGGTCCTCGCCGACGAGTACGACGACGACTGGGCCCGCTTGTGGTGGGTCCGCGTCGACGGGGTCGCGCGGGAGCTGCCCGCCGGTGAGCGGCAGCCGGCGCTCGACGCCTTGGCGGCGAAGTACCCGCAGTACCGCGACGAACGACCGCGGGGCGCGGTCGTGGTGGTGCGGATCGTGCGCTGGACCGGCTGGGCCGCCGCGGATCCGACCTGACTGTCCCACCGCTCCGGTACCGTCCACGACGTGCTCCACGTGTCTGCGGCCGATGCGCTCGAGGTGCTGGCCGCCGAGCTGGCCGGCGTGCTGGCGCGCCCGCTCGACGATCCGATGCAGGCCGAGTGGATCGCCGCGCCGTCGCAGGGTATGGCCCGGTGGCTGCGCATCCAACTCGCCCGTTCACTCGGATCGTCGGGGGCCGGCCGTCACGACGGAGTCGCCGCGAACCTCGACATCGGTTTCCCCGGCGCGCTGCGCAACGCGGTGCTCGCCGCGGGCCGACCGGCCGGCGAGCCCGACCCGTGGGAGATCGACCGGTTGGTCTGGGACGTGCTCGCGGTGCTCCAGACACGCCGCGGCGACGATCGTCTCGCGCACCTCGCGACGCTCCCCGAGGGTGCGACGTGGTACGGCCGCGCTCGAAGACTCGCCGACCTGCTCGACCGCTACGCGGTCCACCGGCCCGAGATGGTCCGTGCGTGGGCCGACGGCAACGACGTCGACGGTCTCGGGGTGCCGCTCGCTGCGCACGCACTCTGGCAACCACACTTGTGGCGACTCGTCCGCGAACGCGTCGGTCGGCCCGGACCGGCGGAGTTGCTCCCGGAACTGCTCGCTCGCCTACGCGCCGGCGACCTGACGCCCGCACTCCCGTCGCGGTTGTCGTTCTTCGGGCTCACCACCCTGCCGGGGGGTGGACCGTTCCTGGATCTCGTCACCGCGGTGGCGACCCGGCACGACGTGCGGCTCCTGCTCTTCTTCCCCTCGCCGGGCATGGCCGACGTCGTGCGGGAGCACGTCGTCGGCGGCCGGGCACCCGTCGGCCGGCTGCGGTCCGACGATCCGACGCTCGACCTCGTCGGGCATCCACTCGTGCGGTCCTGGGCCCGTCCGAATCGGGAGGCCGTCGCGCTGCTCGCGGGCGCGGAGGCACGCGGCGACGTCGGCACGACAACGGGCCTGCCGTCGACCGCACCGTCCCGCAGGTCGCTCCTCACGTTCGTCCAGCGCGATGTGCGCGCCGGCGTGATGCCTGTGGGTGACCTCGTTCCCGCTACCGACGACCGGTCGATCGAGATCCACGCGTGCCACGGTCCGAGCCGGCAGGTGGAGGTGTTGCGCGACGCGATTCTGCATCGGCTTGCGGCCGATGCGACGTTGCGGGAAGACGACATCCTCGTGGTATGCCCGGCGATCGACACGTTCGCGCCGCTCGTGGAAGCGATCTTCGGATCGGCCGCCGACGCCGGCGACGATCACGAAGGCGGCGGGGTGCCGCGACTCTCGTATCGCATCACCGACCGTTCCTTGCGCGACAGCTACGGCCTGCTCGGTGCACTCGCGGCGCTCGTCGATCTCGCGGGAGGCCGCTTCGCGTCCGCCGCGGTGCTCGACTTCCTCGCGCTCCCACCGGTACGGCTCCGCTTCGATCTCGACGACGACGACATCGCCGCGATCGTCCGATGGGTCGCCGACGCGGAGGTGAAGTGGGGCCTCGACGGTGACCACCGCCTTGCCTGGGGCATCCCCGGCGGGTATGCGGCCGGGTCTTGGCGCGCGGTGCTCGACCGGCTCCTGATCGGCATCGGAGTCAGCAACGATCCCGTCGCACTCGGAGCCGGCGACGTGCTCCCGTTCGGCGTCGAAGGCGGCGACATCTCGACCGCGGGCCGTCTCGCCGATGTCATGGCCCGTCTCGCGGATCTGGCCGACGCGGTGTCGGAGGATCGATCCGTTCCCGGATGGTGCGAGCTCCTCGCGCGGGCGAGCGACGAGTTCCTCGCGGCGCCGGGCGACGCGCCCTGGCAACAGGCCGCCCTCGCCCGCCTGGTGCAGCAGATCGCCGAGGAATCGTCTGCGACTGCTTCGGATCCCTCCGATGCTCCGGTCGAGCTGAGCCTGGCCGACGTGCGCCGGATGCTGGCCGAGCGCCTGGGTGGCGCGCCTCGTCGGCCCGACTTCTTCCGGGGTGGCATCACCGTCTCGTCGTTGACGCCGCTCCGTGGTGTGCCCTTCCGTCTCGTCGCTGTGCTCGGGATGGACGACGGCGGTTTCAGCGCGTCGGGAGCAGACGGTGACGATCTCGCAGCGGCCGCCCCCTTTGTCGGTGATCGTGACGAACGCGCCGAGGCGCGCCAAGCGCTCCTCGAAGCGCTTCTGGCTGCGGGCGACGCGTTGCTCGTCACCCGCACCGGGTTCAACGTCGTCACGAACCAGGCTGTCCCGCCTGGGGTTCCACTCGTCGAGCTCCGCGAGGCGGCGATCGCTGCCGTCGCGCCCGAGCATCGCGAAACGTTCGGTCGACGATTCGAGATCGAACACCCCCGGCAGGTGTTCGACGCGCGCAACTTCGTCGCCGGCGAAGTTCTCGGGTCGATCCCGTGGAGCTTCGATTCGGTCGCGCGACACGGCGCGGTGGCCCGCACGGGTGAGCGGTCGGTGCGGCCACCGTTCCTGGCCACGCCACTGGAGGAGGAGCGCCACGAGGTGGTTGACCTCGGCGATCTCCAACGCATGCTCGAGCATCCCGTGCGGGGTTTCCTGCGTGGTTGCCTCAAGCTCCACCTCCCACGCGAGATCGAGATCACCTCCGACGACCTGCCCACCACGCTCGAGGCGCTCGACGCGTGGAAGGTCGGTGAACGACTGCTCGAAGCCACCCTCGAGGGCGTGGGGTTCGACGAGTGGCTCCATCGGGAGGCGGCGCGCGGAACGATGCCTGCCGGCGCACTCGGTATCCGCGCCGTCGAGCAGGTCTCCGACACGGTGAACGAGTTGGTCGCATCCGCGCTCGAGCTCGGCTACGTCGCGGGCGAGGCGACGTTGCATCCGATCGACGTGACGCTCGACGACAGGACCCGCCTCGTCGGGACGGTGCGGCTCGAGCGTTCCGACCAGCCGGGACCGATGAGCGTCAGCTACAGCCGGATCAAGCCGAAGCGCACCGTCGCGCCGTGGCTCGACCTCCTCGCGCTCACCGCCGACGAGCCTGGTGTCGAGTGGCGGTCGGTGATCGTGAACAAGGCGGCGACGGGGCCGAAGATCCAGCGCCTCGTGTACCGGATGTCGGGCACGGGGCCGGAGGAGCGACGCGATCGGGCCCGGGCAGCGCTGCAGGTCGCGGTCGAGTGCTACCGACGGGCGCACACGGAACCGATCCCCTTGTTCTCCTCGCTGTCGAAGAAGCTCCACGCCGGCGAGGCCAAGCCGAGCGACTGGGAGAACTACCAGGGCTTCGCCGACGGTGACGACACCGCGAACGCGCTCGTGTTCGGTGAGCACGACTACGCGAGTCTCCTCGAGATCCCCGTCGAGCCGTCCGACCCGTCCGGCCCCGAGGCCGGCCGGGTCGCGCGCTACGCCCGCTGGCTGTGGAGTGCGATGGACGATTCCGTCGTTGAGTCCGACGGGACCGATGTCACCGAGGGCTCCCGATGAGCGCCGACCTCACACCGTTCGACCTCACCGGGCCGCTCCCGAGGGGCCGGCTCGCGATCGAGGCCAGCGCGGGGACGGGGAAGACGTACGCCTTGGCCGCCCTCGCCACGCGGTACGTACTGGAGGCAGGTGTTCCGGTCGAGGAGCTCGTCGTGGTCACGTTCACACGCATCGCCGCGGCCGAGCTCACGGACCGCGTGCGGATCAGGCTCGCCGAAGCAGCCGATGCGCTCGCGGGGAAGATCGCCGGGCACGAGCCGGCGGGTGACGACGAGCTCCTCGCGCACCTCTGCGCCACCGACGAGATCCGGCGGTTGGAACGAGCCCGAGCGGCACTCACCGACTTCGACGCCGCGACCATCACCACGATCCACGGATTCGCCCAGCAGGTGCTCGGCACCCTCGGGACCGCGGCGCGGGGTGATGCCGACGCGTTGCTCGCCGACGACGGCGGTGAGCTGTTGCGCCAGGTCTGTTCCGACGTCCTCGTTGCCGAGGCCCTGGAGCGTCCGGGCGCGAGCGCGATGCTGCCGACTCAGACGGAGCTCGTGCGGTTCGCGCGCGACGTGATCGGGAACCCGGGGATCCGCACCGTGCCGGGACCGGATCCCGACGACTCGAACGAGTCGGCCGCCCTCCGGCGTCGCATGGTCGACCGGGTGGTCACCGAGATCGAGCGGCGACGGCGTGGGTCGGGAACGCTCTCGTTCGACGACCTCCTCACGCAGTTGCGCGACGCCCTCGCCGGACCCGCCGGGTCGGGAGCGCGCGACGCGCTGCGCCGGCGGTTCCGCGTCGCGTTCATCGACGAGTTCCAGGATACCGATCCCGTGCAGTGGGAGATCTTCAGCTCTCTGTTCGGCGATGTCGACAGCGGGACCACCCTGGTGCTGGTGGGCGACCCCAAGCAGGCGATCTACGGGTTCCGTGGCGCGAACGTCCACACCTACCTCGAAGCCGTCGGGCTCCCCGAGACGCAGCGGCACCGCCTCGACACGAACTGGCGCAGTGACTTCTCGGTGCTGCGCGGGTTGGAGGCGCTCCTCACAGGCGCCACGTTCGGCGATGCCCGCATCGGGTTCCAGCCGGTCACGGTCGCCGATCGGCACGTCGGTCGTCGGCTGGAGCGCCGAGGTGGCGCGTCGCTCCCCGGTTTGTCGATCCGACTCGCGTTGGGAGACGACCTCGCCCGTCTCCCGACGGGCGCGCAGCCGATCACTGCACCCGCGGCGAAGGAAGCGATCTTCGCCGACCTCGCGATCGCGGTACGCGACCTGCTCGAGGACGCGATGATCCCCGACGGCGAGACACGGCGCCCGGTCCGTCCCGACGACATCGCGGTGCTCGTCTCCGCCCACGCCGAGTCACCCGAGATCCGCGACGCGCTCGCGGAGGTCGGCGTTCCCGCCGTGATCGCACGCGGCGAGACCGTGCTCACGTCGCCCGCAGCCGCGCAGTGGCGTTGGCTGCTCGAGGCGGTCGCGCAACCGGCCGATCCGCGACGAGCCCGCACCGTCGCGATCGGCTGGTTCATCGGCTGGACGGGCGACCGGCTCGTGGCGGCCGACGACGTCGCGCTCGCACAGGTCCAGGAGGACCTCCACCACTGGTCGGAGGTCCTGGTCGCTCGCGGCGTCCCCGACTTCTTCCGCGCCGTCTGGTCGGGGAGCGGCGTGGCGGCGCGAGTCCTCGCCTCCGCCGACGGCGACCGGTCGATGACCGACCTGGATCACCTCGCCGAGCTCATCGCCGCCACCGCGCCCAGCCGGACGGGGCCGGCCGGTCTGCTCGCGACGCTGGACCAGTTGACGATCGAGACC
>JBBQMI010000100.1:0-6515 GCA_038328825.1 Acidimicrobiia bacterium
GAACGAGCCGTCGCGATGGCGGAGGCGGAACGGGATCGGTTCGGCTCGCCGGCCGTCGATCTGCTCCGCCATGAGCTCGTACAGGTGCTCGCGGTCGTCGGGATGGACCCGCGCGAGTGGATCGGTCCAGCTCTCGTCGCCGTCTTCGAAGCCGAACAGCCGGTTCGCGGCCGGACTCGTGAAGACGAGCGTTCCGTTCGCGTCGACCACGGTGATCACATCAGAGAGGTTCTGCACGAGGGCGCTGAGGCGCTCCTCGCTCTGGCGGACCTGCTCCTCGGCACGGTTGCGGTCGGTCACATCGTGTGCGGTCACGATCACTCCGTGCACCGCAGGATCGTCGACCAGATTGTTGGCGACAGCCTCGATCGTCAGGTACCGGTCGTCGGCGGCCCGCAACCGGAACGTCTCGGGACCGGTCAGCCCCGGTGACGTGAGTGCCGCCGCGAACACCTCCGTGAGGTGGTCGAGATCGTCGGGGTGGACCCGCTCGAGCGCGTCGGCACCGAGTCCGAAACCGTCGGGAAATCCGAGCACACGCGACCCGGCCGGGCTCGCGTAGCGGACCGTGCCGTCGGGGTTGATCACGCTCACCATGTCGGATCCGTGCTGCACGAGCGCGCGGAAGCGCGCTTCGCTCTCACGCAGCGCGGCCACGGCTTCGCGTTCGTCGGTGATGTCACGCGAGTTGATGACGACGCCGCCGACGTCGGGGTCACCGCGCAGATCGGTAGCGGTGATCGCCATCCAGCGCCAGGCTCCGTCGGACCGGCGCATCCGCATCTCGAAGATCTGCGACCCACCCTCGGTCGCACCGGCGAACGCTGTGTTCGCCACGTCGAAGTCGTCGGGATGGATGAGGTCGATCAGCCCACTCGTCGACGCGTCCTCCAGATCGAACCCGGTGAAGCGGGCCACCGAGGGACTCGCGTAGCTGACGATCCCCGATTCGTCGCACACAACGAGGAAGTCCGACGAGTGGTGCACGAGCGCCTTGAACCGCTCCTGACTGGCCCGGAGCCCGTCTTCGGCGCGCTTACGCGCCGTCACGTCGACGATCACACCCATCGCCGAGACGACGCGGCCCTGCGCGTCACGCACCGGCGCCAACGACAACACCGCGTCGATCACGCCTTGGTCACGGGTCACCAGCGCGACCTCGACGTCTTTGATGCGCTCGCCCGCGAACACCCGGCCGATGAGTGCCTTGACGTCGCCGAGCATGTCGGCCGGAACGAACGGGGGGTGGCGGCCGAGCACCTCGCCGGCAGACCACCCGAACAGCTCCTCGCATGCGTTGTTCCAGAGCTGCACGGAGAGGTCTGCTTCGACCGAGTGGATCGCGAGTGGTGATGCCTGCACGAGGGCGAGCAGCGCGGAGTCGCTCCGCGCCCGTGCGTCCTCCGCGCTCCGGCGGTCGGTGACGTCCTGCGAGTTCGTGACGATGCCGTGCACCACCGGATCGTCGAGCAGGTTGGTGATCCGTGATTCGACCCAGCGCCACGAGCCGTCGTGGTGACGCAACCGGTGCTCGATACGCACCGTGCGGCCGGGCTCCGAGAGCACGTCGGCGTTGGCCTCCCGGAGCGCGGTCAGATCGTCGGGGTGGATCTCGATGACCCGGCTCGGCGCGTTCACGATCTCGTCGACGTCGTACCCCAGCACGCGGTGCACCGACGGACTCACGTAGACGACCTTGTTGTCGGCATCGCGCACCGACACGACGTCGAGCGCTTCGTTCACCAGTGACCGGAACCACGACTCGCTGGCGATCAGCCGCGCCTCGACCGCCTTGAGGTGGCTGATGTCGCGGGCGATGGTCGAGTAGAAATCGACGACTCCCGACTCGTCGCGGTGGGCCACGGTCACGACCGACACCGGCAGGGCAGCGCCGTCGACGTCGCGGAGATCGAGCTCGCCGGTCCACACGACGTCGCGTCGGATGCCCGGGAGCATTTCGGTGCGAACAGCCGGCTGGGATGCCTCGCCGAAGAGCGGGAACGCGGTGAGGTCGAGGTCGCTCCCCACCTTCATCCCGAACGCAGCACCGGCCCGCTCGTTCGCGTAGAGGACGCGACCGAGGCGATCGGTGATGAACGCGAGGTCGGGGGTGTTCTCGAGCAGGGCCGCGAGCCGGTCGATGTGGGCGCGCGCACCGATCTCGTCGGTCACGTCCTCGGTCGAACCGACGGACCCCCGCATGCTGCCGTCGCTGTGGACCACGGGAGCGATCGACGAGCGCACGTGGCGGATCTCGCCGTCGGGTCGGACGATCCGGTAGTCCGTGCGCACGGCCCGGCCTTCCGCGGACACCCGCTCGGCATCGGCCATCACCCGTTGCCGGTCTTCGGGGTGGATGCGTTCGAAACCGGCCGGTTCGTCGGGTCCGATCCCGGCGATGTCGCGCCACCGTTGGTTCACGTACTGGTTCTCGCCGTCGCGGTCGGCGTACACGATGCCGAGCGGTGACGACGACGCCAGCGACCGGAACCGTTCCTCGCTCTCGCGGAGGGCGTCGACCACACCGACCCGCGGGGTCTCGTCCCATGAGATGGCCACGACCGCCTGCACCGATTCGTCGGCCAGGAGGTTCGAGATGCGCGACTCGAGCCAGATCTCGGAGCCGTCGGGCCGGGTCACCCGGTACATGACGTCTTCCATCGCGCCCCGGCCGCCGAACCGGGCAGTGATGAACGCGTCGGCAACACCTTCGGCGTCGTCGCGGTGCACGAGATCGGCGAGGCGGCGACCGACCCACTCCTCGGGCACGGCACCGGTCAGCTCGCGCAGACTCTCACCCACCGCGGTGACGAGGCCGCGTTCGTCGAGCACGATCACGAGGTCGGCGGCCTGCTCGACGAGCGATCGGAGCTTCGCGCCGTGGAGCAACATCTGGTGCTCGGCCGACTTCTCCCGTGAGATGTCACGCGCCACGGTCGAGTAGCACTCGACCTCCCCGTCGGGAGCGCGCTGGACCATGGTCACCTGCGATACCGGGACTTCACGAGAGTCTGCCGTCACCATCTCGAGCTCGTCACGCGCGGAACCGTGCTCGGCCGAAGCGGTGAGCAGCGCGGCGAGTCGGGGGCGACTCGATTCGGCGTAGACCCGAACGAGCGCGCTCGGCGCCTCGGTCGGCTCGAGGCCCAGCGCGCGCTGGGCCGCCGCGTTGCTGTACAAGATGCGTCCGCCGGGATCCGAGACGATCACGAAGTCGGTGGTCTGTTCGCACACGGCCGTGAGTCGAGCCGCGTCCGATTCGGCCGCGACGCGATCGGTGATGTCGCCGACAGCACCGACGAGCCCGACCGGATACCCGGCATCGTCGAAGAACGGCGACACCCGGACGGCGAGCCATCGGACGATTCCGTCGCCCCGGAGCACCCGGTGCTCGACCTGCATCTCTCCGGATCCGCTGCGGCTCTCCTCCAGCCGCGCCGCGACCCTTTCGCGATCGTCGGGATGGGTGGCCTTGGTCCACCCGTCGCCGAGGACGTCGGCGCGCGACATCCCGATGATCTCGAGCAGCTGGTCGTTGACGTAGACGATCCCCCGGTCGAACTCGCTGCGGAAGACCCCGACCGGGATCGTGGACGCAATCACCTCGAGGTCGGCGAGTTGGGCCAGGGTCACGAGCGCGTCGGGGTCGGCCGGCACACGGCCGACCTCGTTCCCGAACTCCGCGTGGTGATCCGACATCCTCGACCCTTCGGGCGCGAGCCAGCGCCGTGCTCTCACCTATCGGGCGGTTCGCGCGGGTCCTGAACCGGCTCTCGGATGGTCCCGAATGCCCCGGGTGGGCCAGAATCCGGCGTGCGGATCCTCGTGACGGCCGTGTTCGAGCGGCTCGTGTACCACTGCGCGTGCCTCGACGATCGGGATCCCGCCCACCCGGTGCTCGAGGTCGATGCCCTGCTCCGCCCCGGCGACGCCGACGGGCCCCTGCTGCTCCCCGTGGCCGACTACAAGCGGATGGTCGGGTTCGACGCCGCTCGCGCCAACCTGCCCGGATTCAGGGCGTCCGGCCGGACCGAGGCGCGCGACGGGGTCGAGTACCTCGTCTTCCCGCTCTGGAACCGCACCGGCGACGTCACCTGACCGTCACCACCCCTCGTTCCGGTCATCTGTGGCTGTCCCATGAACAGCTGTACATGACCAGAACGAGGGCTTGGGGGCTCGACGTCACCCCTCGAGGATGTCGCCCTCCATGCGGTTGACCGTGCAGCCGAGGTCCTCGAGGTAGGCGACCGACGCGTCGAGACGGTCCTGGTCGCCGACGAGCTCGAGGATCGTCCAGCCCGAGTGGGCCTCCACGTTCGCCCGTCGGATGTTCGGGACGACGTCGAACTCCTTCACGATCTCGTAGACCATCGGCCGGTCGACGAGCTCTTCGGGAAACGACACGTGCAAGCGGATCTTCGCCATCGAGTCACGCTACCCGGCGTCGGGCAGCCCGACCCGTGCGAGCGCGTCACGCGGTTCGAGCAGGAGACCGGTGATGAACGGTCCGAAGTCGGCGTAGCGCGCCGACGCTTCGTCGAAGCGCATCTCGTAGACGATCTCCTTGAACACGACGGGATCGTCGGCGACGAGCGTGACCCCCCATTCCCAGTCGTCGAAGCCGAGCGAACCGGTTATGAGCTGCACGACGCGGCCCGCGTAGGTGCGGCCGATGCGCGCGTGGCCGGCCATGATCCGTTGGCGTTCCTCGAACGGCAGCGCGTACCAGTTCGCGCCGGCATCGCGACGCTTCGACATCGGGTAGAAGCAGAGGAGGTTCTTGCGCGGGAGCTGCGGGTGGAGGCGGTTCTCCTGGTAGTGCTCCATCCGCTCCTTCCAGGAGACCAGTCGGGTCTCGAGCTCGTCGCCCTCGAGCCCTTCCTCGACCCGCAGCCGCTCGCGTTCGTGGTCCTCGGTCGCGGTGTACTCCGAGAGCTCCGTCAACGAGAGGTAGGAGTCGACCAGCGCGAGCGGTGTGGTCGTGAGCTCCTGCTGGAACGCCTGCAGGCGGGCCAGATCGGGTCCGAGCGCCATGATCCCGAGGTCGGCCTTGTGGCCGAGCACCGCGAACACGAGCGCCTGGTGGCCGTCGGCCTCGAGCGAGGCGACCGCGTCGAGCACTCGCTTCGCACCCAGTGGCTCGGCGTGGTCACGGTCGACGACGAAGAACAGGTGGAGCACTCCCCACCCGACCGACGGTTCGACGGGTTCGACCGCTTCGTTGCCCACCCCTTGAGGGTAACCCGGTCAGGCCCGGCTGAACTCGTCGGATCCGAGGAGCTCGTCGAGCAGCCCGTCGAACATCGAGCCGAGATCGGCGACCTCTTCGGCCGGGCGCGGGAGTGGGTGGCCTCGACCCCGCCACGGTCTCGGCAGGGGGTCGACGCGCGAGCGGGGCGCCCCGAAGGGCGCCCCGACTCCGTGCACGTGTTGGTGGTGCGGTGCTCCCGGGGGAGCGGGTGACTAGAAGTCGCCCATGCCGCCCATGCCGCCGTCCATGCCACCCGGCATGCCGCCACCCGCAGCCGCAGCCGGCTCGGGCTTGTCGGCGATGACCGCCTCGGTGGTGAGGAACAGCGCCGCGATCGAGGCTGCGTTCTGCAGCGCCGAGCGGGTCACCTTGGCGGCGTCGATGACGCCGGCCTTGACGAGGTCCTCGTACTCACCCGTCGCCGCGTTGAGGCCGTTGGAACCCTTGAGGCTCCGGACCTTCTCCACGATGACGCCACCCTCGAGACCGGCGTTGAGCGCGATCTGCTTGAGCGGCTCCTCGAGTGCACGGGCAACCAGCTTGGCGCCGGTGGCCTCATCGCCCACGAGCGTGTCGGCGAGCTCGAGCACCTTGGCCTGGGCCCGCAGGAGCGCAACCCCACCGCCGGGCACGACGCCCTCTTCGACGGCCGCCTTGGTGGTCTGCACCGCGTCTTCGATGCGGTGCTTCTTCTCCTTGAGCTCGACCTCGGTGGCCGCGCCGACCTTGATGATGGCCACGCCGCCCGACAGCTTGGCGAGCCGCTCCTGGAGCTTCTCACGGTCGTAGTCGGAGTCGGTGTTGTCGATCTCGGCCCGGATCTGGTTGATCCGACCCTGCACGTCGGCCTTGGTGCCGGAGCCCTCGACGACCGTGGTCTCGTCCTTGGTGACGACGACCTTGCGGGCGCGGCCGAGCAGGTCGACGCCGACGGTGTCGAGCTTCAGGCCGACTTCCTCGGCGACGACGGTACCGCCGGTGAGGATCGCCATGTCCTCGAGCATCGCCTTGCGGCGCTCGCCGAAGCCGGGGGCCTTGACCGCCACCGACTTGAACGTGCCGCGGATCTTGTTGACGACCAGGGTGGCCAGGGCCTCGCCCTCGACGTCTTCCGCGATGATCACGAGCGGCCGACCGCTCTGCATGACCTTCTCGAGCACGGGGAGCATGTCCTTCACGGCCGAGATCTTCGAGGAGACGAGCAGGATGTAGGCGTCGTCGAGGACGGCCTCCATGCGCTCCGGGTCGGTCACGAAGTACGGCG
>JBBQMI010000101.1:0-6465 GCA_038328825.1 Acidimicrobiia bacterium
CCCGTCCGGCTTCCGTCGCAGCGACCCCGCGCATCGGGGTCGTGCTGGCGCTCTACGGCATCGCGTTCATCGGCGCGCTGATGGTACTGGTCGCCATCCTGCGGCGAGCGCGGCGGCGGGCCGAGGTGGTCCTCCCATGACACGCGGCAAGACTGCGACCCTCATCGCAGTCTTCGGGTTCGTCGCGGTCGTGCACCTCGGCCCCGCTGCTGCTGCACCCCCCGCGCCGCCGTCGGGGCCTCCGGCGCCGACGGCGGCGAACCCCACACAGGGACTGCGTCGTCTCACGGTCGCGACCCTCCCTGCTGTCCCCGGGATGCAGTTCGCGGTCGACGGTCGGACGTTCACCGCCGACGACCAGGGTGTGGCGTCGACGCTCGTCACGAAGGCACAGCGGGAAGCCGTACGGGCGGCGCGTGACCAACACCTCGTCGTCGTCACGCCGCTGCTGGCCCAGGGCGAAGGCGTGAGGGCTCGCTTCACCGGCTGGTCGGGCCCCGGCGTGTACCGACCGGGGGAGATACCCGAGGAGTACCAACAGGCGACCTTCGACATGGAGTACCGCACCGACTTCACGTTCGGCGCGCGCTCCGGCCGCCCGGTCGATTCGAGCACGCTCAGCTCGATGCGGCTGGTGAGCAGCCTCGGGAAACGAATCGTGCTGACTCCACCGCGACGCGTGTGGTTGCAGGGCAGCCGGATCACGACCGGTTCCCTCGGCCTCCAGAGCAGTGCCGTGTCGTACCGCATCGAGTCCGTCACCCGGTCGGGCGCGAACGTCGTCCACCGCGGTCAGCAGCAGTTCTTTCCGAGCCGGAGCCAGAAGGTCGAGGTCGCGCTGCTCCTGTTCAACGTCAGGTTCTCGGCCCGTGATGCACTCTTGGGGACCGGAACCGGTTCGAGCGTCGCGCTCGAGTTTCCCGACGGGCACGTCGATCACCTCGCGTTCGGATCGAACGGCGCGGTGACGGTTCGGGAACTGCCGCGGGGCGAGTACCACGTCACCGTCGAGGGCGCGGGTCCCGCTCTCACCCAGAAGCTGACGCTGTCCGAGAACCAGAAGGTCGACATCGATGCCGTCACCTGGCTCGACATCGGACTGGTGTTCCTGCTCCTCCTCGGTGTCGTGGTCGCGCTCTTCGTAGTCCGCGCGGCCCTTCGTCGCCGAGGAAGCGGCCCGGTCGACCTTGCCGCTGCGGAACTCGACGAGCAGCGGGACCTGGTACGAACGCAATGAAGCGCGGGCTCCTCGCGCTGGCGTGCTTCGCCGTGCTGTCCGCGAGCGGACTGGCGTCCGGCAGTGCGCACGCGGAACGGCCGGCGCGAGCCGTGGCGTTGCCGACCGCGAGCGCGAAGGTTCCCGTGCTCGCCTACTACTACATCTGGTTCGACCCGAACAGTTGGCGGAGAGCCAAGACCGACTACCCGCAGGCCGGCCGCTATTCGAGCGATGACGCCGCAGTGGTACGTGGGCAGATCCGGCAGGCCAAGAAGGCCGGGATCAAAGGGTTCCTCGTGAGCTGGAAGCACACGCCCACGCTCGACCGGCGGCTCGCGCAGCTCGTCGACATCGCCGAGGAGGAAGCCTTCGGTCTCGGCATCATCTACCAGGGGCTCGACTTCAACCGCCGTCCACTCCCACCGGCCACGGTCGCGGCCGGTTTCGACTACTTCAACACGACATTCTCCTCCCGCGCCCCGTTCCGTCTGTTCGCGAAGCCGCTCGTGATCTGGTCAGGGACATGGGAGTTCAGTGTCGAGGAGGTCGCGGGCGTCACCGGATCGCGCCGCGCGTCACTCGACATCCTGGCGTCGGAAAAGAACGTCGCCGGCTACTCACGATTGTCGAAGTGGGTCGACGGCGACGCGTACTACTGGTCGTCGGTGAACCCCTCGACGTACAATGGGTACCTCGAGAGGCTCACCGAGCTCGGCCGGACGGTACATGCCAACCGCGGTCTCTGGATTCCGTCTGCGGCAGCCGGCTTCGACGCCCGCCTGGTCGGTGGAACGACAGTCGTCCCCCGACGGAACGGCGCGACGCTCCGCACCGAGATCGACACGGCGACAGCGTCGTCGCCCGACGCACTCGGCATCATCTCGTGGAACGAGTACAGCGAGAATTCCCACATCGAGCCGAGCCTCCGATACGGATACGAGGCCCTGAATGTGATCGGGGAGCGGCTCGGCCATGGTGCGGTTCGGCCGCAGGTCGCGGGCGGAGGTTCGGGTGCGGGAACGACTGGGCCGGCGAAGAACACGGCGTCGCCCGGGGTGCGAGCGGCGCCGGATCGCTCCGGCCTGTCCGGTCCGTTGGTGCTCGTTGTCTTCGTGGTCCTCTTCGGCGGTCTGGTCTTCGTGCTCGCCCGCCGGGGTCGACATTCGGTGCGGCTCCGAATTGTCCGTGGGAGTGACCGCGAGGTCGTGGCCGAAGACATCCCCGACTTCACCGGGAGCACCCGCCACGAGATCATCGCCGCGCGCCGGAAAGCACGGGGTATTCCCGACCGGCCCACCGGACCGGCCTGACGCCTCACACGCCGATGCGTTGGGTTCCGAACGCGGCGTCGTCGAGCACGACGTCGTAGGTCCGGCCGCTCTGCACCTCGCCGATCTGGAGCCGGCCGATCGCTGTGGTTCCGAGGTTCACGTTCGAGGGCGACACGTCGGCGAGCTTGGTGCCGTCGAGCCACACTTCGACCGAAGAGCTGGTGCCGTTCACGACCAGGTGCAGTTCGATCGTGTGCCATCCCGAACCCGGTGCGGCCACGGCCGAGCTCATGGTCGTCGTCGCGCCGACGTCGTTGCGGAGGCCGACCTGCCCGGAGGCGGTGACGAAGACGTAACCGAGTGAACCGTCGGCCGCGGTTCGCATGCGGAGCAGGTTCACCTGGCTCGACGCGCTGAGCAGGTTGAAGGAGACGCGTCCGTATCCGTCGCTGTAGGTCGACGGCAACGTCTTCTTGGCGTACGTGGCACCGACCGTGGTGTTGCCCTCGGCGGCGAACGAGCCCCCGTGGACGGTCGAGCCCTGCGTGACGAGACCGACGGACGAGGTCCAGGCCGAGAAGTTGCCCGACTCGAAGCCGTCACTGAACACCGGTGGCGTTCCCGCCGGGGTCGTGACCGAGACCGACCCGCTCGCCGCCGACGTGTTGCCGGCACCGTCGCGCGCCTTGACCGTGTAGAGGTACGTCGTCCCCGCGGACGCTCCGCCATCGGCGAAGGTCAGGGAACTCGCAGCGGCCGAGCCGACCGCAATGCCGTTCCGGAAGATGTCGTAGCCGGTCACGCCGGTGGCATCGGTGGAGGCGTTCCAGGCGACCTGGACCGACGTGCTCGTCGTCGCAGTCGCGGTGACACCACCGGGGATGCTCGGCGCGGTGGTGTCGATCGTCCAGGTTCGCGTCGCGGCCGTCGGGTCGGTTCCGCCATTCGTCGTTGCGGCAACGCTGAACGTGTGGTTCCCGGCAGCCAGGCCGGTGTAGTCGGCCGGGCTGGTGCAGGTCGTGGCCGCCGAGCCGTCGAGCGAGCACATGAAGGTCGCCGGGGTCGTCGTGGCGTGGAAGGTGAAGCTCGCCGAGGTGGAGGCGGTGAGCGACGCCGGCGAGCTGTCGAGCACGGTATCGGGCGCCGCGCCACCGAAGTCGTAGGTCTGCACATCGAAGGTGCGACCGAGGGAGTCGGTCGGGGCCACGGTGACGCTGGTGCCCGAGACGGTCACCTTCAGGAAGTGGAAGATCTGGGCCCGCGAGGTCGGAAGTGGCGCGGCGCCGCACTTGTAGCCCTTGCTCTTGGAGTTCGACCAGCCGATTCCGTACGCGTCGATGGCGGAGCACTGGTCGATCGGCGCCACCTTCGCACCCCCGCCACCCGTCACGTAACTGACCGGTGCACCGACGGAACTGGCGGTGTTGCGCTGATAGATGTGCGCATGACCGCCGAACGCGATGTCGACCCCGTACTGCTTGAGGATCGGCTCCAGCGAATTCTGGAGGGGCACGTCGGACGGTTGCGACTTGCTGTCGGAGTAGAGCGGGTAGTGGAACACTGCGAACTTGACGCCCGACGGATGGGTCTGCAGGTCGTTGAGCAACCACTGGTACTCGGGCGCGCCGGGGCTCCAGTGGGCGGCCGTGTCGTTTGCGTAGACGTCGGCGGTGCCCTTGTTGGTGTCGCCCCAGGCGGCCTGGAGCATGTACACCCGGGCGCTTCCGGCATCGAACGCGTACCACTCGCTCGCGTAATTGCTCGAGGTGGTCCCGTTCACGCAGCAGTACACGTCGTTCTGGTAGCGCCCGCCGGAGCTCGAGACGGCCACGTCCTGCGGCCAGTTGGTGATGTCGGCGTGGGTGGTGCCGCTGAGGCCGTGGTTCCCCACACTCGTGAAGAGCGGAGTGGACCCTCCTGCCTGGGTCCAGAACGCGGGACCGAAGATCGCACTCTTGTCGGCGCCGACCTGTTGGAGGTCGCCGTAGTTCGTCTGGCTCCCCGACGGGTACCCGTTGTCGCCGGTGGTGACCGCGAACCTGAGTCCGGCGCCCGCGATCTGGCTCATGAGGTTCGCCTGATCCGGGTTGTTGCCGCTCGAGTCGACCTCACCCCAGTCGCCGAAGACGCCGAACGAGAACGTCTCCCCGCTCCCCGGCGTCGACTGGGTCACGAACTGTGACGACGGGTTCCCCGCCAGGAGATCGGTGGTTCCGAGGAAGGCCCGGTAGCAGTAGGTCCCGCTGCTCGGGAGGGTCAATGACGCATTCCACCGGTACTCGCTCACCGAACCCACCGTGAGGGAGGATCTCGTCGCGGACTGTGTGTTGGTGATGGCGCACGAGCCGCCCGTCACATTGCCCCACTTCACGGAGCCCGTGGTCGTCGACGTGTCAGTTGCCCAGTTGACGATGACATGGAGCCCGACGAGGTCGGTGAGATATGGGGCGCGGGTGAGATGAGGATCGAAGGTTCCGACCGCGCCCGACGGTGCTGCTGAGATGCCTGCGGCCACAAGAAGCACGACTGTCGCGATGAGTGACACGCCGACCCGAGCGATCCTTCGCTGCACTTCAGCCTCCATCCAGAGAACCCGTCGACGTGTCGCGTGTACCCGATCAACCGCGTCTCATCCTACGTACTACACATGTAGAGGTCGAGGACATCGAGCGCGTTCTTGCGTGTTCACCCTCAGCGAGTCGCTTTTCACGCCGCGTGCGAGGTTCGTCGCGGAACTAGCCTGGCCGCGTGACGCTCTACCGGGATCAGGGTGTGGTGCTCCGAACCGTCAAGCTCGGAGAGACCGACCGGATCGTCACGATCTTCACTCAGGGCAACGGCAAGATCCGCGCCGTGGCCAAGGGTGTCCGTCGGCCGGGGAGCCGCTTCGGTGCCCGGCTCGAGCCGACGACCCACGTCGCGCTCCAGTGCTACAAGGGCCGAGAGCTCGACGTCGTCACCCAGGTCGAGACGATCGACGCCAACCGCGCGCTGCGCGAGCACTACGGCTGCCTCACCCACTCGGTGGCGATGCTCGAGGCCGTCGACCAGGTCAGTCCCGACCGCGAGCGCAACCCGGCCGTGTACCGGATGCTCGTCGGCGCGCTCAAGACCCTCGCGGAGCAACCGTCGCCGATGGTCGCGCCGGCGTTCTTCTGGAAGCTGCTGAGCCTCGAGGGCTTCCACCCCTACCTCGGCGGGTGCGTGCGCTGCTCCACCGAGACCGGCCCGTTCCCCGCGTTCGACCTCGGCGAGGGCGGCCTGCTCTGCGCCGACTGCTCGAAGCTCGGCGGGCTTCGGGTCCGGGAGGCGACCGTCGACGCGTTGCGCCGCATGCTCGGCGGCGACCTGCGCAGCGTGCTCGCCGACGTCCCGCCGGGCGACATCGTCGCCGAGGTCGAGCGTCTCGCGCTCGGCTCGATGGAGTACCACCTCGAACGCCGCCTCAGGAGCGCCGCCCTTCTCTGATCCTCGCCAAGCCCTCGTTCTGGTCAGGTTCTGGTGTCGTATGGGCGCTGAAACCTGACCAGTACGGGGGTTTCGTCGCCGAACGGGGTGATCGCGCATACGGTGGGCCACTCCGGCGACCGGGTAGGTGGGAGGACGCGAGGTCGTGAGCACGGCGGGGCTGGTCACGATCCTGTTCACCGACCTCGTGGGCTCGACCGCGTTGTCGCAGGAGCTGGGTGATCACGCGGCCGACGACGTCCGTCGTGACCACTTCGAGGTGCTGCGCCAGGCGGTCGCGCGCTCCGGCGGGACCGAGGTGAAGACGATCGGCGACGCGCTCATGGTCTCGTACCCGGCCGCGGCCGACGCGGTCGCGGGCGCGGTCGCGATGCAGCAGGGAGTCGCTCGTCACAACCGGCGCAGCGTCGGTCCGCGGCTCGAGATGCGCGTCGGGATCAGCGCCGGCGACGCCACGTTCGAGGACGGCGACTGGTTCGGCACCCCGGTGGTGGAAGCATCTCGCCT
>JBBQMI010000102.1:0-6394 GCA_038328825.1 Acidimicrobiia bacterium
TGGACTTCTCCAGCGGCCGACGGCGCGGCTTCGCCACGCTCCGGCGCCCCGGCGGGCCTTGACCCGATCGCGGCTCAGAGCCCGGGGAACGGATCCTCGAGCGAAGCCAGCACGTGGTCGCCACCGGCGGCCGTGAGCTCCTCGACGGAGTACTTCCCGGTTGCAACGCCGATCGACACCGCGCCCGACGCCGACGCGGCGTCGAGGTCGCGCGGGGTGTCGCCGATCACGAACACCTCTTCTGCGGTGAGCCCGTCGTGCAGGCGCGCCGCCTTGGCGATCGCGAGCCCCGTGAGCTCGGCGCGATCCGGGGAGTCGGATCCGTACGCGCCGAAGATGAAGAAGCGATTGAGGTTGCCGGGCATGAGCTTGGTGCGCGCCGCGCCCTCCATCGCGCCCGACACGATGCCCAAGATGACACCGGCCTCGACGAGTCGCACGAGCAGCGCTTCCGCGCCCGGAAGGACCTTGTACTGCTCCGACGTCCAGATGTCGTCGGCGAGGTGCAGGAGGTACTGCGCGTAGAGGTGGTCGAGCTCCTCGGCGCTCGGGTCGTGTCCCATCACGCCGACGAACGTCTCCCGGGCCACCTGCGGATCGGTCTCCCCCGCCGACGTGTGCTGCCCGATGTCGGCCGGGACGCCATGGATCTTGCGGAACGCGGCGTCCCAGCTCCGCGCCCCCGCTCCACCGGTGTGGACGAGCGTCTCGTCGACGTCGAACAGCACTGCAATCGGCTTCGCCACGTCGCTCATCTCATCACTCCGGGTCGGGTCGCGGCAACGCCCCGGATCGCCACGACGGTCGGTCCTGCGTCGGCTGATGACGCCGGCACTTCGATCGCGAGCCCCGACTGTTGGTCTCGCCACGGCCGTGGCGCGCCTGCGAGGGTCCGGACGGTCGTGCTCGGGGTCGCCTGGAGTCCCGGGATGGTGGTCCAGCCGGCCGCGCCAGACAGGAACCCGAAGACGGTGTCGTCGCGTGCGGTGAAGCACACCGGACCTTGGTCTGTCGTCGCGCCGCGGGTGACCCAGGGCTGCGTCGCCGTGATCGCGTCGCGATGGAGCTCGAGCCACGCTCCGAGCCAGTCGAGCCGGGTGAGCTGCTCGTCGGGGATCTGCGCGTCGACCCCGCGCGGACCCACGTTCAACAACAGGTTCCCGCCGGTCGCGACGATGTCGACGAACTGGCCGAGCAGATCGTCGCGGGTCACGAAGTCCTCGGGGCGTGACGACGCGTTGTAGCCGAAGCTGTGATCCATCCCGCGCACGCCTTCCCATGCAAACGGTTGCGGCTCGGAGAACGACACATACTCGGGAGTCCGCACATCGAAGTGCGGTGGGATCGGAGGAACGAGACCACCGTCGCGCTGCGCCGCCCGACGCGAGCCGGCGTCGATCAGGCCTCGAACCGGTCCCCACCGTGCGGCCGCGAGCGCTGGGTTCCACGGGAGCCACCGATCGTTCACCACGCCGTCAGGTACCTGCGCGTAGTAGTCCTCGAAGAGGGGCCAGAGGCGCCTGCCGGTGGCGGGCCAGGCGACGTCGTTCCAGAGGACGCTCGGTCGGTACCGGGTGATGAGCTCGCGCACCTGGGCCTCGGCGTAAGCCGGATAGTCGCCCCGGGGTATCGCAGCCACGACGTCGGCCATCGAACCGATCGGACGATCGTCGAAGGTCCAGTCGAACCCGCCGCAGTAGTAGATGCCGAAGCGCATCCCCGCGGCCCTCACCGCTTCGCCGAACTCGCCGACCACGTCACGGGCACAGTTCCACCCGGGCCGACGTGGGTTGGTGACTCCGGTCGGCCACAAGCAGTACCCGTCGGCGTGCTTCGCCACGAACACGACGTACCGCGCGCCGGTACGGGCGAAACGGCGCGCCCATTCGTCGGGGTCCCAGTGCTCGAGCCCAGCTTCCCAATCCTTCGCGAACTCGGCGTACGGCCGGTCGCCGTACACCTCGCGGTGGTGGCGGGCAACGGGACTGTCGGGGAAGCGCAGTGAGTTCTCGTACCACTCGCTGTACGGCGACGAGGCGAGCGCGTCGGGACCGCTGGAACGGAGCAACTCGCCGATCTCGACGTCGACCGGCGCGAACGCGGGCACCGATGCCGGCGTCCAGTGCACCATGATCCCGAGCTTGGCGTCGCGCCACCAAGTGGGCACCCGACGACGATGCAATCGCTGCAACTGCTGGTTGCGCCCGATCATGACTCGGGCGCGTGGCCTCGATCGCCTCCGGCCGCCTCTGCGTCGAGCTCGGCGACGACTCGGTAGTAGTTCATCTCCAAGGCCGACGCCCGCGGCCATCCGGCGTAGTACGCGAAGTGGAGCACGAACTCCTGGAACTCCTCGCGCGAGATGTCGCCGCTGGCGAGCGCGGCACGGACGTGCTGGCGGATCGGCTCGTCGACGGCCGCGGCTGCTACGCACGCGAGGGTGACCCATCGCCGGTCGCGGCGCGACAACCCGGGCCGGTCCCAGAGCTCCCCGAACACCGAGTCGACGACGCCGTTCGCGAGGTAAGGGGTCATCGGCGGGGGCGCCGGCGAAACCATCACCTCCTGGTACCGCTCGCGCCCCCGCTCGGTCCGCGCCGCGGCGATCTCGCTCACGATGCGCTGGTGCTCGTCGTCATCCATCAGGTTCCTCCGTTTTGCGGATCGGTCGGACTGCGGCTGTCATCCGAGCCGTTGCATCGCGCCGACCAGCCCGCCGTCGACACGGACGTCGCAGCCCGAGACGAACGACGCACGTTCGGAGCAGAGGAACGCGACGACATCCGCGATGTCGGCCACGCTGCCCGGGAGTACGGCGTCGAGGCTCTGGCGGGTCGACCGGATCGGCGTGGCTCGGGCCATGTCGACCTTGATCGGGTTGTGCTCGAGCTCGAGGCGGCCCATCACCGTGTCGATCAGCCCCGGCGACAGCGACACCACCCGACCACCGCGCGCTCCCCAGGAGACCGCGGCGCGCTCGCACAGTCGGATCACGCCGCGCTTCGCGAGCCGGTAGGTGGATCCGGGGTCGGGTTCAGGACCGAACTCCGACCGGAAACGGGCGGCAAAGTCGGCGTCCAACGGAGCGTCGAGCACGGCGTCCATCTCCGGGGTGAACGCGCCCATGTGCCCCGCGATCGACGCGATGCACACCGCGACGGTGCCGGGAACGACCGCGGACAGGAAGGCGTCGAGGAGCCGCGCCGAACCCGCGAGGTCGACGTGGAGGATCTTCTGCCATCCCGCCATCGACGGCGACACCCCCGCGGTGTGGACGACCGCATACAGCTCGCCGATCGCGGCAGCTCGCGTCGCGAGCTCCGAGACGAGGTGCGGATCGGCGATGTCGCCGACGACGGTCGCGACGGCGGTACCCGTCTCGTCGGCGACCTGCTCGGCCACCGCGGCGAGTCGCTCGCCTTCGCAGTCGGTGAGGAGCAACCCGTCGACCACGGTTGCGATCGACCGCGCGCACGCGGAGCCCATCGCCCCGGCGGCCCCGGTCACGACCGACACCGAGGTCACGAACGTGGCTCTCGGGTTGCTGTCGGGGCGAGGAACCCGGCCCGCGACTGGCCGTCGGCGAGCTCGGCCCGCTCGCGTGCCAGCACGCTCTGTTCGACGTGGTCGTCGCGGTCGCCGGGCCGCGCCGGCAGGGCGAAGCCGGTGTAGACGACCCGTCGTTCCGCGCTGCGGGGGTGGGTCGAACGGTGCAGCGTGCAGGACAGGTGGACGGTCACGTCGCCCCGGGCGGCGCGCAACTTCACGGTCGGGAGGTCGAGCCCGGCGTCCCACTGGCTGCGGGCGATGTTCGCGCGGTGCGATCCGGCGATGACGTCGAGTCCGCCGTGAGCTTCGTCGACCGGTGTCAGGCAGATCCCGATCGTGATGCCCGAGCAGAACATCGAGTGTCCGCCGCGCTCGCAGTCCTTGTGCCACGGCAGGCACGCGAGCCCCTCGACCGAGTCGACCCGTTTCACGAGTCCCTCGGCCGTGACCTCGCTGAAGTGCTCGCCGAACGGATCGCCCGGCGTGTGGCCATCGTCGAGGATCTCGCCGATCGCGAGGAACCGGGGATCGCGGAACAGCTCATGGAGGTACTCGGACTGTCGGGCCAGGTCGAGGATGCGGCACGGGTAGCGCTCACCCGTACCCGTGGCGGCCCACCACGACGTGCCGTCGTCGGGACGCGCGGTGTCGACCGCGCGTGCGAAGTCCACGTCGGCGGCCGCCATCTCGGCCTCGGTGAAGACGTCCTTCAGCAACAGGAACCCGGCTTCGGTCAGGAAGTGCGCGGCTTCGGCGCGGTCCTCGCCGAGCCGGAACTCCCGGGTGAGGTCCAGCGTCGCGCCGTCGAGCCCGCGCACCGTCACGTCACCGGGTCGGTAGACGACGCGGCCGTCGAGCACCGAGCGCAGGACGGCGTCCCACGCGCACAGCATCTGGTTCGACGCGCCGTCTCCGTCGACGCGCCCACCCACCGCGAGCCCGAGGCCGCTCTTGCGCTCCCCGACCAGGTCGGTGAAGGCCGCACTGTCGAGATCGACCACGAGCGGAGCTGAGGGTCCGGCGACGGCCTCCAGCCGGCCCGCGCTCACCTGCAGTGTCCGTGCGTCGCCGTCGACCCGAATCGTCAGCGGCTGCAGGCCGAGGTGCTCGGCGTCGGCCGCCGCCCGTTCACCGTGGGCATCGACCGCGGTGGCCCAGTCGCGTTCCCAGAACGCGTGGGGATCCACCGGGTCGCTCGCGCCCTTGTTACGCGTCCGGACGTCGACGCTGCGCCGGACCGCGGGGTCCGATCGTGTCATGGGGACACCCCCTCCGACCGAGGCCTGCCGACGAGCGCGAGGAAGCGGTCGGCCGGCGCGAGCAGGACGTCGCGCGCGGGCTCCGTCGACGGGACCGCCTCTCGGCTGAAGAGCCCCACGTCCTTCGCGAGGAGCGAGCCCGCGTGCTCCGCGATCACGTCGAGCGAACCGAGACCGACGAACACCTCGAGCGAGAAGCTCCGCCCGCTGCCGCTCGTGAGCGCGACGCCGAGCTGGTCGCGATCGAGTCCGAATGCCGCGCCGATCGCCAGGGCGTCGTGCGCGAGCGCGAAGTTCGCCGCGTTCAGCACGTTGTTGATCAGCTTCGTCCGCAGCCCGCTCCCGAGTGCACCCATGTGCAGCACCGGATCGCCGTAGGTCTCGAGCACCGGACGTGCCCGTTCGACGCTCGCCTCGGTGCCACCCACGTACACCGTCAGCGCGCCCGCCGCGGCTGCGGCCCCACCGCCGCTCACCGGTGCGTCGACGACATCGACCCCACGCGCGGCTGCCGCCTCGGCGATCTCCGCGCACTCGTCGGTGCCGATGGTGGAGTGGATCGCGAGCACGGTTCCCTCACCCATCCCGGCGAGCACACCGCTCGGGCCGAGCACGACCTCGCGCACCGCGGGACCGTCGGTCACGCAGATCCCGACCACGTCGCTCGCGCGCCCGAGCTCGACGGGGTTCGCGGCGAACGTCGCCCGGCCGCGGAACGGCTCGAGCGACGTTGAACGCCGGGCCCAGAGCGCTGTCGGCACGCCCATATCGATGATCCGGTGGGCCATGCCCGCACCCTGGCTCCCGAGACCGATGAAGCCGGCGGTGGTCATGCGACCGTCACCGGCTCCGCGCGTGCTTCGAACGGGCCGACGACGCCGCCGACGAGGATGCGCGTCGCCGTCTCGATGTGCGCCGGTCCGAGGACGACGGCCGGATCACCGTCGTGGTGCAGCTGTTCGATCACGCCGAGCTGCATCGCGCACAACACGTCGGCACTCACACGCGTGTCGAGATCGGCGGCGAACTCGCCGGCCTCGACGCCGCGCACGAGGATCGCAACGGTCTGCTCGCGCCAGGCGTCTCGCGAGAGGCGCCCGCTCGGATACTCACCGTGGAGCGCGAGACGGGAGTCGCCGGCGAGGAACGCTCGCAGGATCGGGTGCGTGCTCGCGAACCGGAGGCTCTCGCCGACGATCGCCTCGAGCGCGCCGCGGGCGGTCTGCTCCTCCCCCGCCACCCGTTCGACTGCCGCGGCCCACTCCCCGAGGGCTCGATCCCGGACCGCGCGCAGCAGGTCGATCTTGTTGGTGAAGTCGCGGTAGAGCAGTGTCCGCGACACGCCGGCGCCCGCTGCGATCTCCTCGAAGGTCGACTTCCGGTAGCCGTAGGTCGCGAAGGTCCGGGCCGCGGAGTCGAGGATCCGCTCCCGGCTCTCGGCCGCTCCGGTTCCCTTCGTCCGACTGCGCACGCTGACATCGTGACGTTTCGAGTCGGAAACGTCAACCCGTGGACGGTCGTGACCTCGACGCGTGTCGACCCGGGCGCGAGCGGTTCGCCCGGTGCGTGTGCTTCCCAACCGAAGG